>JAFGSC010000305.1 GCA_016934875.1 Candidatus Atribacteria bacterium | reverse complement strand
AATTAATTTAATATATGATTTTATTAAACTGAAATATAATGCCTAACTAACATATAGGATACGAAATGTATAATGACAAAAATTACTAAATTTAAGAAAAATTTTTACAATTTAGATCTAAATTGATAAATCAATTTAAGCTATCTTTCGATACAATAGAGATTATTTCACTTTCACACTGGAATTACAAGTCAATTTTGCAATGACTTGTTTAATTGCATGTTAATCGAAAATGATAAAGAATTTTCAATTCTCAATTTATTGTTGACTATTTGCACAAGGATTTCAGTTTATAACTTTCAGAATTCAATCAGGGCTATGATATTTAAGCAACCTTAAAGCTTCTAATTTTACTATTTCTGGAAGCAGGTTTTTGTATATATGGCAATTAGGGGACTTTGCATCATATCTACCTATCGCTTGATAGGTATCGAGGGGGCATCCACCTGCGCACCAATACTTCCATGAACAATCTCTGCATTCCTGCTTTTCCTCAACAGAAAGATTTTGAATACCTTCAATATCTAATCTAACTTTTGCAAGAGGATCTGTTGCATAAACATTAGCAACAGGTTTATCTTTCTGCATTTGACATTTTGAAACCTGTCCTGTGGAATCAAAAACTAAGTAGCTATGCCCAACACTGCAAGCTCTCAAATGTGCACAAGATAAATTTGATTGATTAGCTAATGAGGCCAAAAGATTTTGTTTAGGCAAATTAGACTCGATCACTTTAAAGGCAGCTAAAATGTGCTTTATAATTATTTCTTGCTCAAGTGAAAGATCAATTAGGCTTTCAGAATATTTGTTATTGCGATAAAAATTTATTCTGAAGTGAAGTTTTTGCTTTAAAATCCATTCGACAAGCTCAGCCAGCCCAGGTGCATTACGACTAGTCACAGTTACGGAAATTTCTGGAGTTAAGCCTTTGCTCATGGCAATATCTATAGCATTTAAAACTGTTTTTGCGGAGCCACTTCCGTTTGAATAATACCTTTGCATGTCTTGATAACCATCGAGTCCATCTAATGAGATTGTCAGACGCAATTCTAGATCTTGCATACTTTTAATAATACTAGGTGTTATTAAAGTGCCATTGCTTAGAACAACTCCGTCAATTTTTATATCATGCTTTTCAGCAAGAGATTGCGCATATTGGTGCATTTTTTTTATTAATTGAAATCTCAATAATGGTTCACCCCCAGCATATTTTAGTTTCACTTCACGATAATTATAAATTACTGATGAACGAAAAATTGCATCAATTGCAGCACGCCCTGTTTCTTCTGACATATCTTCTTTATTGTGTGGTAAGTAGCAGTAGGCGCATCTAAAATTACAGCGATCAGTAATATGAAGCCACGCAGCCAGCTTTTGGGGCTTTTCTTGAAATTTTGCTTTCAGTTGACTAGTACTCGTTAGCAAGCCCAACGAAACCATACTTTTAATAAGCTTTGTTATATGCGCTTTGCCAAATCTCTCAAACCATTCTTTTGGGAGATTTCGAAAAGCTCTCTTTGATTTAAAATAATCTAGTATCTCAAATGCATGCGAGTTCAATACAGTGAATGCTCGAGCAAAAGGAGAAAATATAGCATAATGATTTTCAAAATCAATACGCTGGCTTTGAAGCTGCGGTGTGCGTTCCAAAAAATCGTGACAATTTATTGATTCAAATGATCCTTGGGTTGCGAAAACTATAGGCGAACAAGCATCACATTGATTTGTAACTGGTTCAGCCGCTGAAAATTGATATATAATTCGGGGCATATCTGCTACCGTTGATTCTAGTTTGTTCATTTCAATATCCTTCCTAATTCCAATTAGCCCATCTGAATATTATATCAACAGCAGTACTATAGTTTAAATTTTCAGATTCTTTATCACTAATAAATTTGATCATTTCACTACCGACTTTTTTGATTATTTCAGAATCAACCTTATCAAAATCATCCTCGATAATGGCCAATCTGGTTAAAATATCTGTCCTCGCAAACGATCCGTGTTCGACTACCAGGGGGATACCCAATTTTAGATACTTGATGATTTCACTTAGCTTATTATAATCATTTAACAAAAATAACAGTTTTGCCAGGCCCAGATAAGCTATGCCCATTGAATTTTCATCAGGGTATTCCAAATTTTTCTGAAATTCCTCAATTCCGCTGGTAAACTTTTTGTATTCTTCAGCTATTTTTTTCCTGTCGTTAATATGTTGTTTAACTGACACATTAATTAGCCGTGCAAGGGAGCCTATCCAATAAATATAATCCGGCAATTCTTTAGCTCGATCGAGGCTTGATTTTAAAAGTCTTTCTGCTTCGATCCAGTTCTGCTTATTCATATAAATTCGGGCTAATCGATTCAGGGTCATTGCTTCTATGTTCTTTGCACCAATTCGTAATGACTCTTCCAAATCTTGTTTTGCCAAATCAAATTTCTGAATATCATGGTACTGGGCACCACGCCAAGAATAAATTTGACCGATCCAATCATTTATTCCTAGCGGCTCGAATATAGTAAGAGACTTCTGAAAAGAATCCATAGCAAGCTCTGATAAATCACTTCTATAATAAGCAATTCCACGCACCAAGTATCCAGCACCTAATCCAATGCTGTTTTCTATTTTTTTCCAATGTTCAATTGCAGTATTTGCCATGTCTATTGCGGCTTTGCGGCTTTTATTGTCGTTAGAAAGCACAAAGGCATAATTATTTAAAATAAATCCATAAATTTCATAGATGCTTGAATTTTCTGGACCGCCTTGCTTCATACATAAGCTTTTTGCTTGGTGGTAATAGTGTTTTGCTTTATTATAATCCCCCATTGTTCTGTAAGCCCATCCAAGGGCGGTATTAGCTAGTATTTCTTTCTCTTTTAGTTCATTAGTATTTGCATATCTTAAAGCTTCACTGAATTCTTGAATGCTTTCCTTAACATGTCCAAGTCTTATTTCCGCATTTCCTTTCAAGATAAGAGCATCCACTTTAACCGTTGGGGAGAGATCAGCATATCCAAGCAACCCTGTGCACTTCTCCTGCGTCTCTTTAAAATTTCCTTCATCAAATGACTGTCGTGCTCTGTAATAATCCAAAATACAATGTTGATTCTTTGTTAGCCTTTCACTCTGCTTCTCCAAAAGATCAATGAATCTATTACGTCGGAAAAGCTTAGCCTGTTTTGAAGCTTCATCAAAAATGGCAATAAACGTTTCAATCCCCTTATCGATATCAATTTCCAATGAATGACGAAGTAATTCTTCTTTTAGCACCCAAAGATTCTGCTCCAATTCAGCATGCTTTAATGCGCATTCAAATGATTTTTCCTTTTCACTACTCTTCAGATTTTGAGCTTGTGATTCTAATTCGAGACTTAATCTATTGATATTTTTTTCATAAATTTCTATTGCCTTTTGACTATACCAGCTACGTCTATCAGAATGAACTTCCGGCCATACATAGGTGTTTATCATATCGCGCATTACATCGTGCAAAGTTATATAATTATTGGGCAATAATTTGACAAATACAAAATCCTTTGCATCATCAAAAACGCTTTTTGAATCCGCGGTGTTTAACAAAATCTTGATCATTTCTGTATCAAGTGGGTAAACGTGAGAAAGCAATAAAACTAAACGATGTTTCAATTCCTGCAAATCTTTTATATGCTCAACTAGTGTCATGTCATGCTTGTAGTGTCGGATAAAGCCGCTTGAGCTTTATTCGAGAATCTTTAGTAGTAAATTGCCAGTTTATTTT
>JAFGSC010000304.1 GCA_016934875.1 Candidatus Atribacteria bacterium | reverse complement strand
TGCTTTATATATTCAAAAACATTTCGATAAAGAAACCAAATCACCGGGGAGTTCTACCCGTTCAAAATCTATCACTTCTGAAGAAATCTATCATGGCTGGGATATGCCTTCGGAAAGGAAGAATACTTCAGTGAAACTGAACTTTTCAGATAGTGAACATTTTACCATTGGCGTGCATAATTTTGTCTATATAGCACTTTCTTCAGAATCAACTACCCGCTCTTTTTCGGTCTGTAGTGGTCATACTTCTGAGAGTGTAATCACTCGTCGTACGGGTACTATTGGTCAGGAAGAGAAGCATTCCTACAAAGAGACAGGAGAAGGGGACAGCAAAAGTGTTACCAGTGAAACCATATTTTCCCCTTATGAAAAAGATAGTGGTTTTGGATGGGAGGACTCTGTTACCGGAGATTCCTTTTTCGGAAGTAAAGAAATCGACTGGATTGAAAACCCACGTGAATATGGAGGTTATAGTGAAACGACTGTGGCAACCTGGAATTTTACCGCCAGAGATGTTTGCTCCGAAGTACATAATCGCCTATTAGTGGATCTGGCTTTTTGTGAAGCCTACCTGGATAAGGAAATTCAGGATTTTGCCAGCTCCATAGAGAACTACGAATCACTGGTGTATGCCCGAACTTATAGAATATTATGGGATTCACCGGCACCAAGGAATGATGAATCCTCAGATTCCAGTAGAGATGAGATGTGGGTGAATCGAAAAACCTGCCAGATGGAAAACGAAGATGAGTTTTTGGAAAGGGTTATGCAGCAATGCTTGCCCTATATTATTTTTGATTCAGTAAAGGTACATGAAAACACTCACCTGCAACAGTGTGAAAAATTTAATGAGGAAATGAATTCAAATGATCCGCATATTATGGGATTAATGGAAGCGATTGCCTATATTAACGGTGCCCGTGTACTGTTGGACTGGCTGGAAGAAAATTGTCCGAATACGGAAATAGAGAGTTTGAAAGAACATTTGGAAAAACTGGAAGAAAAAATATTTCCCCGTTATGAATGAGAAAACCAGGTTACAAAATAAGGGTTCAGGATTTGCAATAAACAAAGTTGTTAAAGGTAACTCTTCCTGAATAAATAGATAAGGTGTTAAAAGTCAACCCGCAAACTCTCCTTTAGATACTTTATTTTATTATAATATTTTAAAAACTAGACAGCAATATAATCTGTCATGTTTCTATATATAATCTTTATATTATTTAAGGAGGCAAAAAATGTTTAAGAAAAGAAATCTTATCTTTATCTCTCTGCTCATCCTGTGGGTTTTCCTGATGAGCGGTTGTTGGCTAATATCCACTCCCACCTACACCGTGACCTATGATGGCAATAGTCCCACGGGGGGAAGTGTTCCGACTGATACTACAATTTATAAAGAGAACGATACCGTGACGGTACTCGACAAAGGAGATCTGGTCAAAACCGGCTACACCTTTGACGGCTGGAATACTAAAGCCGATAGTAGCGGCACAGATCATGCGGTAGGCTCGACCTTTACTATGGGTGTGGCCGATGTAACACTCTATGCCAAATGGACACCTTTTTATGTCCTTCGCGATACCGGTCCTGCAGGGGGCTTGATTTTCTACGTTAAAGAAGGTGGTTACTCCGATGGTTGGATGTATCTGGAAGCCGCCCCTGCAACTACTGAATGGGCGGACAAACAATGGGGTAGCTATGGAACTGAAATTGGAGGAACAGGAATAGGCATTGGAAGCGGGCAGAGCAATACGACTACTATCGTGACATGGTTGGATAATAATACAGATGATACTTATGGAGATGTTACGAATAAAACTGATCGCGTAGCCTATTTGTGTGATGCTCTGACCTTGGGCGGCTATAGTGACTGGTTTTTACCCTCAAAAGATGAATTAAATGAGATGTACACAGAGCTGAATATCGCCGGAGTCGGTGGTTTTGGTGATTACGGTTATTGGAGTTCGTCGGAGTACAATGCTAACGACGCGTGGGGCCAGGGTTTCAGCGATGGCTACCAGTACAACTACGGCTATAAGAACGATTACAGGCGGGTTCGTGCTGTTCGGGCTTTTTAACTATTA
This sequence comes from Candidatus Atribacteria bacterium, assembly GCA_016934875.1. Classification (GTDB taxonomy): domain Bacteria; phylum Atribacterota; class Phoenicimicrobiia; order Phoenicimicrobiales; family Stramentimicrobiaceae; genus JAFGSC01. Next base: position 1,486 of record JAFGSC010000304.1, on the reverse strand, counting down.
AGGGGTGCAGGAAGCTCAAGCCCCCTGCCAGAGAATTTTTTATAGCTCTATATTATGACCTGCCAGCCTCAATCAATGTAAAATGAGAGCCAAGAAAATTAAAAGGCAGGACTTCTTAATTGAGGCCTCAGCCTTTTTTAATTCTTAACAGATACTAATCATTTCTTCTAACTTATGATATATTTTTTCAGTTTTATCACTCATACAAAAGTTGCGAAAGTCGTCTACTAGCCTCCACCATAGTAGACGCGAAAGCCCTTTAACTAAAAGATTGAAGGACTTTTATTTATGAATATTTTATAAATCTAATCTTTAAATATTGCTCTAATATTGAAGAATCATCTGATTTAATCTAACATTTTCAGTTGTAATGTTTCCCTTAAAAGTTCTGAAAGCGTCCAATAGGGGGAGCTTGTCAATTTCCAGCCCTTTGGCATTTGTTGAAGGGCTTTTTTATTTTTGTATTTATTTTCCAGAAAAAGAAGGATTTTTAATCGAAAGATTTGAATTAATATATAGTTGTTACTAATATTTTCTTAGCCCTATTTACAAATGGAGAAGGAAAAAGGATATGGGTAAAAAACAATTATAAAATAAAACCAATTTTTAAATAGCATTTTTATGGCTTGAAATTATAAGTAGCTATTGCCATGTTTTTTTGAATTGGATTGTTTATGCAGAGAGCATCTTTTGTTTACCAAGCATATTCTCTCTGTTTTTCGCAATAATAACGGTAATATTATTTGTTGTTCTTATTACACCTTTTTGAATAGAGTAAATACTATTTAAAGGAGGGGATATAATGAAATCAAAACGCTACTTGATTACTATAATTGGCTCATTTGCAATTATTATGCTTATTGTTGCATGTTTTGGAAGTGCACTACCAAAAAATAAGGAAATAAATGAACTTGAGGACGTAGTGCCTGAAGAAATCGGCTGGTCATCTGTAAAACTGGAAGAGGCCAAAAGCTATGCAGAACAAATCGGGTCTGCAGCAGTTATGGCTCTCTATGACGGCAAAGTATTCTTTTCATGGGGAAACATTAATCAAAAATACCTGATCCACTCTATTAGAAAACCCTTTCTTTGTGCCCTATATGGCATTTATGTAAAAAGAGGATTGATTGATCTTGATAAAAGTTTAGATGAGCTGGGGATAGATGATATTCCGCCTGGTCTTACATTGATAGAGAAACAGGCCACAGTAAGGGATTTATTGATGTCTCGCTCCGGGGTATATCATGAAGCAGCAGCCGAAGCGCAAGGCATGATTAAAACTCGTCCGGAGAGAGGTAGTCATGCTCCCGGAACCTTCTTTTATTACAATAACTGGGATTTTAATGTGTTAGGCACTATCTTTGAGAAGCAAACAGGTAAGAAGATATTTGAGGCATTCAAAGAAGAGATTGCTGACCCCATAGGAATGCAGGATTTCCTTTTGTCAGATTGTCGATATCAATACGAATGGAACAAGTCTAAACAC
>JAFGSC010000303.1 GCA_016934875.1 Candidatus Atribacteria bacterium | reverse complement strand
GGGCAATCGCTGACTATACTGGCAACCAATTCGGTATCGGTGTTGCCAATGGTTCGGATGCACTCTTCATTGCCTTAAAAGCACTTGGTATTGGGAAAGGAGATGCAGTCATTTGCCCTACTTTTTCCTTTTTTGCCTCCGCAGGCAGTATCGTTAGGGCAGAAGGAATGCCTATCTTTGCCGAAATTGATCCTGAAAGCTATAGTCTTGATTTGGGAAAATTGCAGCAGTATATTGATGATAATTGCTATTTTGATTCCATTCAAAAGAGATTGATTCACAAGGTTAGTGGAAAAACGATCAAAGCAATCATGCCGGTACACTTGTTTGGTAGAATGTGTGAGATGGAACAGATAATGGAAATTTCCGGCCGATATCATTTAAAAGTGGTAGAAGATGCTGCCCAGTCCATTGGAGCGGAATATAACGGTAAAAAATCAGGCTCTTTCGGTGATCTGGCTATCTTTTCCTTTTTCCCGACGAAAAGTCTGGCAACCTATGGAGATGGAGGAATGATTGTTACCAATCATAGGCAATACGCTGATTACTGCTCGGTTTTTAGGGCGCATGGAGCCCGGCCAAAGTATTTTCATCAATCGATTGGCATCAATTCTCGCCTGGATGAATTGCATGCCGCTATATTAAACGTAAAATTGAAATACCTTGATCAATGGCTTGAAGCTCGGTTTCAGGCTGCAGTGCGATACGAAAAGTTATTTGAAAACTACCATTTAATTGATAAAGTAAGGTTACCTTTAAGAAGGCTCCATTTCTTAAAGAATCATAAAGAGCATACTTTTCATCAGTATGTGATCTCTGTGAATCATCGGGATGAATTGCAAAAGTATCTGAAGGAAAATGGTATTGGTACCAATGTTTACTATCCTTTACCTTTACATCTTCAGGAATGTTTTGCCTACCTGGGATACCAAAAAGGAGATTTTCCTGTTTCAGAGGATGTGAGCAGACATGTCCTGGCTATTCCCATGTTTCCGGAGCTTACCTCTCAGATGCAGGAGTATGTAGTGAATAAAATAAATCAATTTTATAATGATCATTATTAATCACAAAATAAAGATAGTTTCCATTTGTAGCTAACTATCAGAAATAAAGAGCGGAATAAAACTATGTCATGTTTGCCAAACAATATTTGGAATCTGTGTAAAAAACTAAGGAGCAAAGGATGAAGCATATCTTAATTACCGGAGGAGCTGGGTTTATCGGGTCACACTTAGCAGAATATTTTTTAAAAAAAGGTGATAAAGTCAGAATCATTGATAATCTTTTCACAGGAAGAGAGGATAATTTTAAACATCTGAAGAAATTTGAAAGTTTTTCTTCAGTGATTGATACTGTAATGAATATTCCTCTTATGGAAGAATTAATCAACTGGTCTGATATTATATTTCATCTGGCTGCTTTGGTAGGAGTAAAGCTGATTATGGAAAACCCTATCAAAACGATAGAAGATAATATTCATTCAACTGAAATTGTATTGGAGTTAGCATCTAAAAAAAATAAAAGATTAATGTTTACTTCAAGTTCAGAAGTTTATGGAAAGTTAGATGAAAAAAAATTAAATGAAGAAGATAATTCATTGCTTGGACCGGTTAGTTTCTCGCGATGGTCCTATGCAATCTCAAAAATAGTGGACGAACTCTTGTTAAAAGCCTACTTTAAAGAGAAAAAGTTAAAAGGGATTATTGTTAGGCTGTTTAATGTCATTGGACCCCGTCAAACAGGGCATTACGGAATGGTCGTGCCAAGATTAATTGAGCAATCTCTTACCGAAAATAGAATGACTGTTTATGGAAATGGCTGTCAAAAGAGATCCTTTACTTGGATTGATGATGTCGTTACCGCGATGGATAGGTTAATGGAAACCCCACAAGCCTACGGTGAAGTATTTAATATTGGTCATTTTAAGGAAATTACCATTTATGAACTGGCAGTTATGATTAAAGAATTAGCCCAAAGTAGCTCTGAAATAGTACTAATTCCGTACCAGGAGGCATATGAGGAAGGTTTTGAGGATGTGCCAAGACGCATGCCTGATATATCAAAGATACAGAATTTAATAGGTTATAAGCCAGAAATTTATTTACCGGAAATGATTCAGCGGATTATTCTTGAAAAGAAAGGATTAGAATGAAAGTGTCCTTCTTTAACTTCCTGCTTATTTTTTTACTTGCCTTTTTGTTCACTTCTATATCCGTTCCCTTTGCAGGAAGATTGGCTAACCGATTGGACATTCTTGATCAACCCGGTAAGAACAAGATTCACCTGCATCCTATCCCCCGCCTGGGAGGTTTAGGAATTTTCCTATCTGTCATGCTGATGATCCTTTTATTTATTCCGATTTGGGATTTACCCAGAGAAATGGTCTGGTTTATGGGTAGCAGCATCTTATTGGCAATCACGGGTTTTATAGACGATGCCGGGAAACTGCACTCACAGGTTAAATTTCTTTTAGTAATGCCTCTGGTATCCGTATTGCTGATACATTCGGGTATGATCATCCACATTTCAAATTATCCCCTGATAAATTATATCACTACCATCGTATGGTTTGTGGGAATTATATGCTCTTTTAATTTAATAGACAATATGGACGGTTTATGTTCCGGGATTGCTTTGATTGCTATTTCCTTTTTTTTGTTCTTTTTTACACTGACGAGACAGCCTTTATTTGCCGTTCTAAGTGTTGTTTTGATTGGATCATTACTAAGTTTTTTACGTTATAATTTTTATCCCGCTAAAATTTTTCTGGGTGATGGAGGGGCAATGTTTCTAGGTCTTTTTATTGCCATGATGGGATTAAGAATTGGTTTCTCAGGTTTTTCATTTAGTAAGGATTATCTTATTCCGATCTTTGTTTTGTTTGTCCCTATTTTTGATACCACCCTCGTTACATTTTCACGGATTCGTCGGGGATTAATTCCATTTATGTCACCGGGGAAAGATCATCTATCCCACCGATTGCTTTATCTTGGTTTTACCCAATCCCAGGTAGCCATTATTCTTTATGGAATTGCTTTTACGGGAGGATTGTTAGCAGTATTATCTTTTTATTTAAGTGCTATAATAGCTTATATATTTGGAATTTTTTTGGGGATCATTGGATTTATTGCATATTTCTGGTTGGAGAATATTCCTTTTGAGCGCCAGTAGATTTTTGATAAACTTGGGGTTTTATTACTGAAGTAGAGTAATATCAGTAAATCAGAGAAAATTATAGCTATAATTTTGAACTAAATGACCAATGAACACTTAAACTAATAAACTATTTTTTATGGGGTTTTCATGGCTAAATTCAATGTTGCCCTGATCGGTTGTGGTCGAATATCAACGACTCATTTAAGGGCAATTTTAAATCATGATCAGGAAATTAGGCTTGTCTCGGTTTGCGATTTAGTCAAAGAAAGGGCGGAACTGATTGCCCGAAAGTACGTCTTCTTTGCTCAAGAGCTTGGGATTCAAACCGAGGAGCCTGTATCCTATGTCAATTATAAAGAAATGTTGGAGAAAGAAAATATCGATATTTGTTCCCTCTGCACTGAGTCTGGTTATCATGCCAAAATATCTATAGACTGTCTGAAGAAGGGATATCATGTCCTGGTAGAAAAGCCAATGGCATTATCCTTAATCGATGTTGACAACATGATCAAAATTGCCCAAGAAAAGAACCTAAAGTTGGGAGTATGTTTCCAAAACCGTTATAACCCAACCATTCAAAGGCTGAGACAGGCAGTCATTGAAAAAAGGTTTGGCAAGGTCTTTGGCATCACTGCCAGAACTCTCTGGAATAGAAATCAAGATTATTATCGCAAGAGCAACTGGCGTGGTACTTGGGCTCTTGACGGAGGATGTTTGATGAATCAATGTATCCATAATATTGATCTACTGCAATGGATGGCACCCTCAGAAATCCAATCAATCTATGGTCAGGTAAGGAACTTTCTTCATCCCTACAATGAAACAGAAGACTATGCCAGCATTATTGTTCATTTTAAGGATGGTTCAATAGGTAATATTGAAGGAACGGTCAATGTATATCCGAAAAACATGGAGGAAACCCTAACTGTCTTAGGGGAAAAGGGGACTGTTGTAATAGGGGGGGTTGCCTTAAATAAAATACTTTTTTGGAATTTTTCCGATCAGGAGGATTCACTAGAAGAAATACAGCAACAATGCAATGAAGAAATTACCAATGTGTACGGGAATGGCCATTCCCGGGTTTACAAAGATTTTATCACTTCAATAAAAAATAATTCTCGCCTGTTGATTGATGGTGTTGAGGCTAAGAAATCATTGCAAATTATTTTGATGGCTTATCAATCACAAAAAGAAAATAAACCGGTTCTGTATCATCAGGATTTACAGATAAACATCAATGATTTTAAAGGAAAACTTAAATTAAACTAATGAACCGATGAACTATGAACCAAGTAACTGATTTTCAATTCCTGAAAGGATGTTAAATGAAAAAATCACCAAATCCTTTTAAAGATATCCTGTTATCTAAAATAAAGAATAAGACTGCCCTTGTAGGTGTCATTGGTTTAGGATATGTTGGCCTTCCGCTTGCTGTCGAAAAGGCACTTAAGGGTTATCAAACCATTGGATTTGATGTTCAGAAAAAGAAAGTTGAGGCAATAAACCGGGGTGAAAATTATAATAGAGATATTGATAATCAAGATTTAGCTGAAGTGGTAGCGAGTGGTAAATTAAAGGCAACTGATGACTATCAATTCCTGCAGGATGTTGATATTGTTTCGATTTGTGTTCCTACTCCTTTAGATCAATATTTACAGCCGGATATGTCTTATATAAAAAATTCTATCAAAAATGTTGCCCGATTCGTTCATAGGGGTATGCTCATTATATTGGAGTCGACAACCTATCCCGGAACGACCAATGAGATACTGAAACCGGTTATTGAAGAAAAGTCAAAATTACAATGCGGCTTAGATTTTTTCCTGGCTTTTTCCCCGGAGAGAATTGACCCGGGGAATCCCTGGTATAAAGTAAGGAATACGCCAAAGGTGGTGGGGGGAGTAACTCCGGTCTGTACAGAGATTGCTGCCAGCTATTACCAGCATATTATTGACGGGAAAGTAATTTCGGTTTCTTCGGCTAAAATTGCTGAGATGGAAAAGATTTATGAGAATGTTTTTCGGTACACCAATATTGCCCTGGTGAATGAAATGGCGATTCTCTGTCAAAAGATGGGAATTGATTTTTGGGAAGTGATTGCAGCTGCGAGTACAAAACCCTATGGTTTTATGCCTTTTTATCCGGGACCCGGTGTCGGCGGTCATTGTATTCCTCTGGATCCTTTTTATTTAAGTTGGAAAGCACGGGAATACCATCATCATACCCGTTTGATTGAATTGGCAGGTGAGATCAACAGAGGAATGCCTGGGTACATTATTGAAAGGGTTACCAAGCTTTTATCTCAAAGATTAAAAAAATCCCTTAGAGATTCCAAAGCACTTTTACTGGGCATTACCTATAAAAGAGATGTGAACGACATTAGGGAATCTCCTGCTTTGGAAATTATAAAAAAACTCACAGGAGAAAAAGTCAAGGTATCATATTACGATCCATATATAGAAAAGGTTTTAATTGATGACAAAGAATATTATTCACTTAAAAATTTAAACGAAACTGAAGTAAAGGATCAGGACATTATTTTAATCACAACTGATCATCATAAGGTTGATTATCGAATGGTCATTAAGAATGCTAAAATAGTATTTGATACCCGGAATGCCATTAAGTCTCATTTTGAAAACGTAGAAAAATTATAAT
>JAFGSC010000302.1 GCA_016934875.1 Candidatus Atribacteria bacterium | reverse complement strand
ATGCGGCATGGGAATCACCCATGATACCAGCTATTGGTATTTCCTTTTCCAATATTCCGTTTATGGTTGTATAACCAAATATCTCATTTGAATATTTAACATCGGGAGTCATAGTTTTTGGTATAGTGAATATTTGTAATAACTCTTCGTCCCATTTTAACTCTTTTATATTAAATAATTGCGTTCGACTAGCATTTGAATAATCTGTTGTATGCGCTTTCCCGTTAGTAAGTTTCCATACAAGCCATGAATCAATCGTACCAAATAATAGTTTTCCTTCTTCGGCTTTTTGTCTGGCTCCTTTAACATTATCTAATATCCATTTTATCTTTGCTGCTGAAAAATAGGGAGATAAAACTAACCCGGTTTTTTCTTTAACTGTTTTTTCATAACCCTGTTCACTTAATTTATTACAAATATTACTCCCTCTATTGCATTGCCAAACGATAGCATTATACACCGGTTTCCCTGTTTGTTTGTCCCATACTAATGCTGTTTCCCTTTGATTTGTAATAGCCAAAGCCATAATCTGCTGCCCTGTTATTTTTGTTTTGTAAAGTATATCATGTATTGCTTTCAGGGTATTTTTATATATCTGCTCAGCATCATGCTCAACCCATCCGGGATTAGGATAATACTGCTTATGTACTCTATTGCAACGATGCACAACCTGCCCTTTTTTGTTAAAGAGTATGATTTTCGTTGCTGATGTTCCCTGATCTATAGCTAAAATATATTTATTCTCCAATGATGGCCTCCACTTACAACATAGATTTCATTTTTTGTTTAAGATTTTCTAAGCTCATTAAGTTTTTGGTATTTCCACCTGATGGATTAGGTTTTAAATAAATATGAAGAAGATTAAATTTAAGTAGAATTATTTTTGGAAGTTATTAATTTTCCACTGTAAATATTTTGCAGCTTCTTCAAGGATATCAGCAACATTACCCCTGACCATGGCAACATGGTGCTCAAATCCTTCACTGCAAATATACTTCATTATTTTCTGTAGATTTTTTATCTCTGTTACTGCAATTCCTCCGTCCATAGGAAATGGATCATCTGTATACTTCCCTTCACCGGTATAGCTTTTTATGTACCCTTTTCTATCATCTGTTGAAATCCTAAAAAAAGTAAAATCTCCGGAGGCAACATGGCCCTTAATGGCGCCAAAGCATCTATCCTGACCAATCGTTGCGCCAAGAATATCCAGTTCGGAAATCTCTATATTATTATTCACAAAGCTTTTGGGAAAATTACTGCAATGTGTGCAGACACATTTATTAGGATTACTTCCATAATTGTTATTCCAATCCAGAAGAGCCGAGGCATTACCGGATGCCAATTGCAAACAAAGCATACTTAAAGCACCGGTGATATCCGTCTCACAGGCAAAAGGAATCCCTTTCTCACCAAGCATACTCATGGTTAGACAAGCTGCGCAACCGTAATTATATTCCAGGCTATCCCAACACTGAATAGCTCCCCCAATAAGCTCATTTTTTTCAATAAACTCTTCAATAGCAAGACTAAAGCGAGCCTGCTTTAAAATACTGTCGCTTCGAATTCTTGAAGGAATCTGGCCATAATTCCTTATTTCATCTACTTTCGAGGCAGCTTTTGCTGCATCCATTTTATCGGCTGCAGCTAAAATCTCTGAAAGATCTATAGGAATAACGGTAATTCCAAAATTCTGTAAGATTTTTTCACTAAAACGCATGGTTTGAAAAGCAGCCGGACGTGTTCCTATTGCTCCTACTCGAGCATTTTTTAGTCCACCAACTATTTTACATACCCGTGCGAATTTATTCAGGTCGGTCTTAAATTCGGGACTATCAACATTTTCGGTATGAAAAAGAGTATCAGTGAAGGGAATTCCATACTGAATAAAATTATTGCATACCGAGATCTTGCCACAGAAGGAATCCCGCCTTTCGTTGACTGATACCTTGTCTATTTCATCACCGGAAGCCTGTACCAAAATAGGAACATGAAGACCTGAGAGAACAATGCTATTCACAATACCCAATTCATCTCCAAAATTTGGGAGAATTACCAGAATACCGTCGATTTTATCTTGGTTTTTCTTAAATAGAGAGGCACATTTTTTTGCATCTTGATAAGTTTCAATGTTTCCTGAAGGAGTCTCACTTTCGGGAAGTATTATACTTTTATATCCCAAAGAATCTAAGGTCTTTAAAAGTATCTTTTTGTCGTCGTGAGCCAGTTGAGGATTAAAAATGCCTCTTGTTCCAATAATGACTCCGAAGGTAACACAAGTATCTTTCATAACTATTTTATTTTCTCCTTTCTTAAACCCTTCCGTCACCCGATACGCCGATAATAAATTCACTTGTAATCGAAGATAACTATGATGGAGGTGGTACTGCATACTTTTTACCACAGTATTTGCGCCACCTCCATCCTTAGAAATTCCTATTTCTCTAGTTTATTCTTTCGGTTTGGGGGCATATTTTTCATACTGGTCAGCATTTTCCGGTGTAAGTAATACCATATCGATAGATTGTTTCTCAGGTTTACCTGTCTTACCGGTTTTAATCCAACTGTCAGCTTGGACAGCAGCCTGTATAGCCATCTCAGCTACTGGTTGTAATGATGTAGCCTTCAATTCACCTTTCATAATGGACTCAATAGCTTCATCGCTGCCATCGAACCCAACACAAATTACATCGGCTCTTCCAGCTGTCAACAAGGCAGCTTGGGCGCCTAAGGCCATAGTATCATTGCCACAGATCACACCCTTAATGTCGGGATGTTGCTGCAGCAGAGTTTCCATTACACTATAACCTTCTGTTTGACTCCAGTTAGCTGTTTGCTGGGCAACCATCTCCATACCAGAAATTTCATCAAGAACGTCATGATAACCCTGTGAACGAACGTGAGCGTTGGTATCAGTATCTTTACCGGTTAGCTCTACAAATTTGCCTTCTTCGGCCATTAACTCAACAAAGTACTCTGCCAGGATGGTAGCACCCTGGTAGTTATTGGATATAATCTGAGATACTGCTACACCTTCCTTGGTAATTTCTCGGTCTACCAGGAAACAGCCAATGCCTGCATCCTTGGCCTTCTGAATTGCTGCTACAGTGGCATCAGCTCCGGCATTATCCAGAATAATCGCTGAAACACCCTGGGCAATAACGGTCTCGAACAGCTCCATTTGTTTATTGGCATCATCATCATGGACCAGCTTAATTGTTTTGTAACCCAGCTCCTCAGCCTTGGCTGCAGCTATTACCTGCATGGTTCCAAAGAAGGGATTTTCCACCGGTGGCACTATAACGGCTATCGTTTTTGACCCTGCTTGTGCAAATACTCCAAGTGAACTTATAGATACTAACAAAACACCAACAAGAACTATTAATAAACTTTTCTTTATCATCTTTCTGTTCCTCCATTTAATTTAATAAATTATATTAATCACTTGTAAGCAAACTAAATACATTTTAGTTTATTATCACCCCCTTTTTCTTTTTTATATTGTGTCCTTCTCGTAATTTTAAAATACTTACTGATTGACAGTATTCAAGGACACCTGATTTTAATCTACTCTCCAGCCCCAAAACCCTTTATAGATAACTAATTTTAAAAGTTATTTTTTAACTCTTTCCCTTTTTAAAATGGTGGATAGCAAATATTAATTTTTATAATTGCGTGTAGCCTGAAACCTTTAAATATCTTTAATGATCCAGTCGTTATTTTAATTCTTGTCGTTGTAATGCAATACGCTCCTGCATACCTATCTGTATCTGGTCGATGACCACTGCTCCCACAATCACTATACCTTTGATTATTTTTTGTAAGAAGGTGGAAAAGCCTAATATAACCAGCCCATCGCTAAGTACTCCGATGACAAAGGCACCAATGATTGTGCCGCCGATGCTACCGCGACCACCCATTAAAGAAGTTCCCCCTAAAACAACTGCGGCAATGGCGGTTAATTCAAAGGAATCACCAGTTGCCGGATGAGCAGCTACCAATTGTGAGGCGATAATCAGTCCTACCATAGCCGAGCATAACCCACTGATCATATAGACAATTGTTACAGTTCGATTGGTACGCACACCGGAGAGTGCAGCGGCACGCCGATTGCCGCCAAGCGCATACACATGTCGGCCAAAAGGTAATCTCGTAGTGACGAAGTAAGCTACCAGCCCAAAGACCAACATAATCCAGATAGAATAGTCAAGACCCAAAAAGGTACTAGCACCCAATTTGTCAAAACCTGTGTTTCCAAATTCAGCTTTACCAATTATGTTAGAAAAAGTGTAACCATTGTTTCGTAATCCGGCAAAACCGCGTGCTATGTACAGCATCCCGAGAGTTGCGATGAAGGGAGCTACTTTGAAACGAGTAATCACTATACCATTGATTGCACCCATTAATATGCCTACAAGCAACGTAATAATAATAACCATCCAGGCATTCGGGTATATAATCACTCCAAACTGGGGCAGCTGGATGCCCTCATTGATCAATCCACCGGCAATCATTGCAGATAGACCAACAATTGAACCTACGGATAGATCGATTCCAGCAGACAAGATTACAAATGTCATACCAATACCCAATATCGCAAAGATTGCTACATGTTTCGACATGATAATAAGATTAGCTATGTTCAGGAATCCGGGTGAGAGTAATGCAAACACTGTAATAACTATAATCAATGCAAGGAACACCCGACCGCGTAAAATCAACTGTTGGATATCTATCTTAGTGATATGTGACAATTGCTTCGTCTTGGTAGCTTTACCTTCACTCATATTTACTTTACCTCCTGTTTATTGTTTACATTTTTATTTTTTAACCCGTTACCAAGAACTAATGCATCAATCAGCTTTGCTTCGTTTGCCTCTTCTCTTGTAAATTCACCGGTAATTGTACCTTTTGACATGACCAGGATACGATCTGACATTGCCAGGATCTCCTTTAACTCAGATGAGACAAACAAGACGCCATATCCTTGCTCGGCTAAATCCTCCATAATTTCAAAGATCTCGTGTTTTGCGCCTACATCGATACCTCGTGTCGGTTCATCCAACATCAGTACTTTGGGGCTTGTGAGTAAACCCTTGGCTACAACTACTTTTTGCTGGTTGCCACCACTGAGAGATACGACGGGATTTTTAGGGTCAGCAACTCTAATAGACAATTCCTTAATTGAGGCGTTAACAGCTTTCTTTTCTTTATTGCTAACTAAAAATAATCCAAAACGGTCAAGATATTTTTTCAAGCTAGCCAGGATCATGTTATGAGCAACCGATAAGGTTAGCACAAGACCATCTCGTTGCCGGTCTTCCGGCACTAGCACAAGTCCCGCCTGAATACGTTTTAATGTCGTATACCCCCCAATGTCTTGATCTCCGAGCCAAATTTTACCTGTCGCTCGAGGGTTGGCGCCTATAAGACATTCGAACATCTCGGACCTGCCGGCGCCTTTCAAGCCATAAATGCCCAGGATTTCACCTTTATGTAAATCGAAAGAGGCATGATTGACAACATACCCTCCACCAACCCTGGGTAAGGTTATGTCTTCTACGCGAAACAGCGTTTCACCAATCTTGTGCTCTTTATGTGTGAACAATGCCTCTAACTTTCTGCCTATCATCTTTTCAATAATCCAGTGCATATCGACATTTTTTACAGCTTCTTCGGCTACGATGCTCCCATCGCGCAGTACAGTAATGCAGTCACCTATTTGTAGTATTTCATCCAATTTATGTGAAATATAGACTATGGTAATTCCTTTTGACTTAAGCTCATAAATGAGGCGGAAAAGCACTTTGACTTCAGCAGTATTCAAAGCCGAAGTAGGCTCATCCATAACCAGAATCTGTGCATTTTGTGACAGCGCTTTGGCAATTGCCACAATCTGCTGTGCGCCGATGCGTAGGTCACCCACCAGGGTGCTTGGGTTAATTTTGTGTTCCAGGCGCTGGATTAACCCGTGGGCAAGATGTTGTTGCATTTTCTTATCAATGATGCCATTATGAACGACCTCGCGCGCCAGGAAAATATTCTCAGCTATACTCATGTTGGGACATAAATCAAGTTCCTGGTAGATGATACTAATGCCATGGCGACTCGCATCCTGAGGGGACCTTACGTGGATATCTTCTCCCTCTAAGATAACTCTCCCCTTGGTATATTGCTCATTGCCAACCAGTATTTTCATTAACGTTGACTTACCAGCTCCGTTTTCTCCAACAAGAACGTTAATCTTTCCCTTATATATTTTGTAATTCACCTGATTCAAGGCTACTGTGCCAGGAAACACCTTGGTAATGTTTTCAGTACGCATGATCACACCCGTATCTGGGTAAGACAAGTTATTAACCGTGGATGATTTGATCATGGTGTTACCTTCACGATATCTATTTGGATTGGGACGATTTTGATCTCATTCATATCGATTTTGGTCAAATTAAAGGTGCGGATCGTAAATACCCCATGGAAACTAATCTTTTTGCCTTGTAAAGTATCTTTGTCGGGTGGAAGGTCAACTTGACTCATGCTGCGTTTGTTAATTTCCAGAGCGACTTTGCCATACTCGGTTTGCTCTTTGAAATCTCCAAAATTAATAAAGCCCACAGCATCTCGCACCGAACTCTCATCGCTTGGAATCCGCGGACCAATATAAAATTTTACTTTGATAGGACCTGTATATCCATCAAGCATGAGTTCGAGTGTTCCGATACTGGTTTTGGTATTAACATCGACTACCTTGCCTTGTCCCTTAACGATATAAGCATGGGCTTCACCTACCGTGATCAGACCATAATTGTTGGCAATGGGAATCAGGCTATCTATTGAGGCAAAACCACTATCATCAGGTTTTATTTTTCCCAGCACAAGAGATAAATCAACCGCTTTTTCATTAATGGTAGGAATGAGTTTATTCTCCCATATCCCATCTACAAAAGCTTTCGGATCGAATTTTTCATCGATCTTCATCTCTTCTACTTGTTGAATTGAAACAACGGTAAAGCCGTAAATCCAAGATACAATTGCTAAACCAACAATCGATATGGCAATAATGAAGATTTTAATCTTGTCTTTTTTGAATTCCATATTTTACCCCCTGTTCGCGGTGTATAGGAAACAAATTTATAAACGATTAAAACATGTTATCATTTCTTGGTATTTTAAATAAGAAGAGTTATTATATTATATTATTATTCAATATTTTTTACTTTATTATATATAAATAAATAAAGTAAAATACTAAATATATTAATTACATTTATATCATTTTTATTAATTCATGTCAATAATAATATATATATAAAATTTTACATTGAACTTATGATACTCAGATATTGCTTTTTATGAGTTTAAAAACTTCAACATCTTTCTATATTTTATAGATAATTAACTTTTTATGTTCGATAAACTACAATGTATTTTAAAAATTGAATTACGCACTAAATAAATTTATTATTATTTTAGTTGATTTTATTCTCAATATGCAATAGAATATATTTATTAAAGTTTAAATTAACTTTAGATTCCCCAAGAAAGGTAAATATATTATGAAATTAAAAGCAAAAGATATCGCCAAAAAATTGTCTATATCACCATCTGCTGTTTCATTTGCGCTAAATAACAAACCAGGTGTTAGCGAGGAAACGCGTAGAAAGATCTTAAAAGTAATCGAACAAATGGGATATAACACTAATATACTCTCAAAATCTGCTCTTGCCCATAACCGCAACATACGTTTTATCATCTATAAAAAACATGGTCTTGTGGTATCTGACACACCATTTTTTTCTGCATTAATGGAAGGAATCGATAGAGAAGCACGTAGCCTTGGCTACAACCTGATTGTAACATATATGGATGAAAACAAAGATAACTTAATGAAAATACTTCATATCATTGAAAAAACATCTCCAGATGGCATTATGTTATTAGCCACTGAAATGACCAAAGAAGATCTCAAGCCTTTCAAAAATTTAAGTATTCCACTACTGTTATTAGATAGTTATTTCGAAAGTGAAAACCTTGATACTGTAATAATCAATAACCTGGAAGGCGCTTATAAAGCCACATGCTATCTTTTTGAATTAGGACATAGAGATATTGGCTATCTACATAGCTCAGTATGGATAAACAATTTTGATCATAGAATGGCTGGATTTAAAAAGGCTATTCATAATAAAGGATTAAAGCTCAATGAAAATCTCATCTTCTCTCTAGAGTCAACGATAGATGGTTCCTACAAAAATATGTTCAATATTCTAGAGAGTAAGCCTAAATTACCCACTGCTCTCTTTGCTGATAACGATATAATAGCCTTTGGCGCAATTAAAGCTATGAAGGAATTTGGAATTAGAATTCCGCAAGATGTTTCAGTTATAGGCTTTGACGATATGCCATTTTGTGAGATGATTGATCCTCCGTTAACTACTGTAATGGTTTATAAACAAAGAATGGGTATGATTGCCTTAAAGCGCCTTGTTGAAAGAATAGATGAAGCACCTGCCGAAACACTAAGAATAGAAGTAAATACTACCATTGTTGAAAGAAAAAGTGTCATAAAACGTGTATAAATAATCGGATCTATTTCACAAATGATTAAAAGTCCTTCTTTTTCTATAAAATAATGCATAAGAAAAATAACCAGCTCTTCGGCAAAATGCCAAAGGGCTGGTTATTGCCTGGCTCTCCAAAAATAATATATTCTATAATTAAAAATACGTTTTGTAATT
>JAFGSC010000041.1 GCA_016934875.1 Candidatus Atribacteria bacterium | reverse complement strand
TTTTTATCAACAGGCAATAGACAAGGGCTTACCCCACTGCAACCTACACATGCTATGTTTTTCGGTGATATCTCTTCCCCTTCAAGTAAACGCTTAACAATTTCTTTAAATCCCCCCCACCATGTCTTTTCTGCATCATGCTCAAACCAATTTGGTTTAGGCTGAATATAACCATGTTCAAGATAAGACTTCTTAATTAACCTTAATTTTTCATCTAAGATAACGCCTTTAATGCCCTGAGTACCAATATCAATCCCCAATATATAGCGCATTCTCTATCCTCCTTTGCCGATTCTTCTTACCATGACATTCAGATCTCCAAATTTATAATTTGAAAGTTGAATAAATATGGTAATGAAAATATTTTACTTATTAAAAAAGATGATTGCAATAATATAATTAGGTATTAATAATTTATACATTTCTATTACATTTTCAATATAAGTAAAGCGGTGAACACCATGTAACGGTATTCCCAGCTACATAATTTCACCGCTTTATTATTACTCTAATTATAAAACAATGGTTATAGTTTTATTTTATTGTTATATTTCTATCTTTAAATTGTCTTAAGAAACACAAACACATTGTTTTTATAATGATCCCCTCTCAAACAATTTATTGGCCAAGAAAGGTAAACCCAGCAGCATCGGCTTGTTTTGCTAAATCATTTAAGGCATCCTCAACAGTTTTTGTTCCCATCCACATTTCCTGTAAAGCTACAACCCACATATCTGCAAAAGTAAAGACTTCTGCAAACTGTGATGGTAATAACTTTGCTTTTGATAGCATCTGTTGATCTACTTCGTAGTAATTTCCCATCTTTTCAAACATTGCTTTGACTTCAGGGTGTTCAGAAACAGAAGCTCTAGTTGGATCAAAATTATTATAATTTAACGAGGCATCAAGTAGTCTTTCTTGAGTCGTCGCCCACATGATGAAGAGCCAAGCTGCTTCTTTATTATGTGATGCATCATTAATCGATAAACCCCAAGTCCAGGTATTACTTACTTCAACGCTTGGAATCAAAGCATAGGCCATATTTCCGACAACCTTAGAAACTTCAGGATCCCATTGTTCTGCTGCAAAGAAATTACAGTCAGCACCACTGGCTGCGCGACCAGCAGTTAAGGCATCCTTCACATCATACCAGTCATAGTTGGACCAGTCATTGGAACAGCCCGCTTTGACTAACTCGATGTATTTTTTATGAATTTCTATGGATATTTCACTATTGATAGCACATTTACCATTTTCATCAAAATCAGTTCCTCCAGCGGCAAACAAAAGACATGTTGGGACCAATATTACTGTACCCGGACCTCTGATTCCTCTTACTGCCAAGGCATCCATGTCAGCTTTTCCATCATTGTCCAGGGCTGTTTGCAGTTTCTTGGTAGTTTCAATCCATTCATCCAGAGTGGTAGGAACGGTTAAACCGTACTTATCAAATAAGTCTTTGCGATAATGGAAAATATAACCTTCAGCCATCACCGGAACAGCAAACAATTTTCCTCCAACCGAATTAGACTCCATTAAACCCTCAAAAAAATCACCCCTATTCCAAGCCGGATCAGTTAAATTAGGATTTTCGATGAATTGGTCTAAAGGTTCTAAGAAAGGTTCATATTCCCAGATAAATTCCGGACCCATCATGCTAATGTCGTATTCATCTGAGCCTGTGGTCAATACCATTCTTTGCTTTTCAAAAAATTGCTGTTCGGGAAGAGCATAAAGATTGACCTTGATTCCGGTAACTTCAGTAAACTTGTCAATATAGTCGGTAATTGAATTGGTATATGTATGTTTATTCATCAACAGATTAATGGTTTGCCCTTCAAACTGTCTCCAATTGACACCCTCTGCTCCTGCTGATAGTAAAAAACAGGTGGTGAACAGTAAAACCAAAAAACTAACAATGATTTTCTTATTCATAATAATTTTCCCTCCTTCAAGGTTATTTTTTACCATAGAAAACTGCCTAAATAGATCACAAAAATGCTTCTTTCTATAAACCACCCCCTTAATCGTTATTTATATTTAGCTTATTTTAAGTTAGGAAATTATTTCAAGAAAAATAAGTTAAATAAAATGGATATACTTTCCTTAAATTTCAATCGTTACCCGATAAGTTCCTGGTGTGGTCGCTTTTTCAAAAGCTTTCTGAATATCTTCCAATGAATATTTTTTTTCTAGTAAAGGAGCTGTAAGTATATATTTTTTGCTCAACAAAACCGTTGCGTTTAGATAATCTTGGGTAGAACAACCATAAGTGCCAATAATCTCCCATAATTGATAATGAACTGGATTTGGCTTTAAATCCCAATCAGGTTCAGGGAAATTCGCAGCAAAAATCAACATCCGGCAACCTTTTGGCGCAACTTTGATTGCCTGGTTATAGGCTGACGTTGCACCCACGGCAACAATAATAGCATCCAGCTGGCTATCACCTAAATACTCTTTTATCTTTTCCTGGAAATTCTCTTTTTCAGGATTTATTATCTGATCAAATTTTAATTTTTTAGCAGCTTCAATTTTCTTATCAATCAATTCAGATATGATCACGTCTGCACCATAATACCTCGCTACCTGAGCATTTAATAAGCCCATCGTTCCGGCACCGATAACCAAGACTTTCTCCTTAACCTTTATTCTTAGTCTTTCGATGCCATGAATAACCGTTGCCAGTGGTTCTACAAAGCCAGCTTCTTCAAAAGGCAAATCTTTGGAGACCTTGAAAACATGCTTGCTCTTGGCAACTTGATATTCACCACATCCATAGAATCCATAAACACCATCTTCGTCAGGATGTTTCATCTTATAATTTGACAAGCTATTCTGACAATAAATAGAACTTTTCCCCATCCTGCAATTATCACATTCTAAGCATGGACCATAGATATTAACCACAACATGATCTCCTGGCTGACAATTTTTTACTTCTTTTCCAACTTCTACAACGATACCCGAATTTTCATGGCCAAATGCCATGGGAAAAGGTTGATGCATTCTATCGCCAGCCCACTGTTGATAATCTGTCGTGCAAATGTTACATGTTTTATTATTAATCAGCACTTCGTCCTCTTTAATTGAAGGAACTTCTTTCTGATATACTTCTGCTTTCCTTTTGCCTACGATGACACCGTATTTCATTTTTTTAGTCATCTACTTAAATTATACTCCTTTCACCATTCTTCTTTTAAAATTTTCACTAAATTTAGGTTTAAATGATTAACGAAATTTATAATCTAAACATTCGGAACTTTCGATATCAAAAAGGTGGATATGATCCATATCAAATGAAACAAAAATTCCCAAACCTTCTTTATATTCAAGCACACGATCAATTTCGGTAATTACCCTCTCATCTCCCAGTCTTAAAGTAACCTGGTTTACTTCTCCCAGCTGTTCAAATATCTCAACAGATGCATTGAGCGCATCAGCAAAAGTATCAGAGCTTTCACTTATATGAACTCTCTCCGGTCTAATTCCAAGGATGTATTTTTTATTCGATTGGATTTTACCTCTAAATTGATCAGGGAGATAAAGCTTTTGTTTACCAAT
>JAFGSC010000301.1 GCA_016934875.1 Candidatus Atribacteria bacterium | reverse complement strand
GGAACATGCCTCAAACCTGGGTGCTTTGCTGTCTTACAGTATTGCAAGTAAAAATTCAATCCCTGCTTATATTGTTGATCCGGTAGTGGTAGATGAGATGGAAGAGATTGCCCGAATATCCGGCATTCCGGAAATTTCGAGAAAAAGTATTTTTCATGCCTTAAATCAAAAAGCAGTAGCACGAAGAGCGTCACGGGAACTGGGGAAAAGATACCAGGATACAAACCTTATTGTCGTTCATATGGGAGGCGGTATTTCTATTGGTGTTCATCAGCATGGCAGAGTAATTGATGTAAATAATGCCTTAAACGGGGAAGGCCCTTTCACTCCGGAAAGAAGTGGTACCGTACCCGTGGGTGATTTAGCTAAACTATGCTTTTCTGGTAAGTATTCGGAAAAGGAAGTTTTAGATTTGATCAAGGGTAAAGGAGGATTAATTGCTTATTTGAACACGAACAATGTTCAAAGAGTGATTCAAGATTCTAACAAAGGGGATAAAAAGTCCAAGCTTATTTTAGAATCAATGGCTTACCAAATTGCAAAAGCAATTGGAGAGGGAGCGACAGTTCTCAAAGGAAATGTTGATGCAATTGTTTTGACCGGAGGGATTTCGCATTCCAACCATTTTAATGACCTGATTCGGGATCGTGTGAGCTTTATTTCCCTGGTGATGGTTTATCCTGGAGAAGAAGAGATGCTTGCACTTTGTCAAGGTGCCTTGAGAGTGCTATCAGGAGAGGAAAAGGAGAAAATCTATTGAAAGACTTGATTATCATTTATGCAGGTAGCAGTGGTAGTGGAAAAACAGAATTGGCTATTAATCAGTCCATGAAATATCTTCAAAAGGAAAAGCAGGTTTTTATTGTTGATCTGGATGTTGTCAATCCCTATTTTCGTTCCAGAGAAAAGAGAGAAGAACTGAAAAAAATTGGTATTCAAGTCATTGCTCCACCTGGCAAGTTTGCGATGGCTGATTTGCCGCTCATTTCCCCTGAGATTAAAGGCCTGATGCAGAAATCTAACCGCGTTTTGATCGTTGATGTAGGAGGAGACGAAATAGGAGCAAAATCCTTATCATCTTTTTACCCGGTATTAAAAGACATTGACCATCAGATGAGTATGGTGGTTAATCCCTACAGGCCTTTCACCAGGAATAGCCAACAAATCAGAACAATGATCCAGGAAATTGAATTATCTTCTCGTCTGAAAATCAGCAATATCATCAGTAATCCAAATTTAGGCTCAGAGACGAATCTATCCATTATTAAAAATGGCCATGGTATTGTAAAAAAGGTTTCGGAAGAAATTCATTTACCTATCAGCTATTTAGCAATAGAAGAGTCTGTTTATCAAAAAATGGGTGATTTTCATTTTGATGAACCAATTTTTATCATTAAACGTTATATGAAGTTGCCTTGGGATGCAGGGCAAGAAGTAAAATAGCAAGTTTTAAAAAATTCTTTTAAAGGAAAAAATTTAAGCACAAGCTTTAACTCTGAATGATCCAGAAGGGAGGTAAGTATGGCAAAAGTCATCATTGATCGTGAGAGATGTAAAGGCTGTGAGCTATGTACAGAAGCATGTCCTCAAAAAATTCTGGTAATGTCGAAATCGTTTAATAAACAGAGCTATCATCCAGTTGAACTGATTCATCCTGAAAAGTGTACTGGATGTGCTTTTTGTGCTATGGTTTGTCCAGATGTTGCCATTGAAGTCTATAGATAGGAGTGCTTTGGGGATTTTTAAATCATTAAAAGGAGGATATTGATGGGAGAGAAATTATTAATGAAGGGGAATGAGGCAATAGGTGAGGCTGCTATCCATGCCGGTTGTCGGTATTATTTTGGTTACCCTATTACCCCTCAAAGTGAGCTAACTGCATATATGGCAAAGCGGTTACTTAAAATTGAAGGGGCTGCTTTTATCCAGGCAGAGAGTGAGATTGCTGCCATTAATATGGTTTATGGGGCTTCAGCAGCAGGGGGTAGGGTTATGACTTCGTCTTCCAGTCCGGGGATCAGTTTAAAACAGGAAGGAATATCCTACATTGCCTGTGCAGAGTTACCGTGTGTTGTAATTAATATGATGAGAGGTGGACCGGGTTTAGGTTCAATTCAGCCTGCCCAGGGAGATTATTTTCAAGCGACCAAGGGTGGTGGGCACGGAGATTACCATCTAATTGTTTTAGCTCCTTCTTCTGTGCAGGAATTGGTTGATCTGACTATGAAAGCATTTGATTTGGCAGACCAGTACCGAAATCCGGCTATGATTTTGGGAGATGGACTTTTAGGGCAAATGATGGAGCCGGTAGAATTTAAGAAACAAGAAAATATTCAGGTACCCTCAAAAGAAGATTGGGAACTTGGCTCTTGTGAAGGAAGAAAGCCAAGAAAAATTGTGCCTTTTAATCTAGATCCCTATGAATTAGAAAAAATCGTGAATAAAATTGGTAAAAAGTATGAAAAGATGCAAAAAGAAGTGGATTATGAGTTAGTCAATATGGATAATCCGGAACTGGTCATCGTTGCTTATGGAACTGTTGGCCGGGTAGCAAAAACAACCATTCAGAAAGCAAAAGAGGAAGGAATCAATATAGGGCTTATCAGGCCAATTACCTTGTACCCATTTCCATACAAAATTATCAATAAAATTGCGGATCACGTAAAAAATATGTTGGTGTCAGAGATGAGTTTAGGACAGATGATTGAGGATGTAAGGTTGGCAGTCAATGGTAAAGCAAAAGTCAGCTTTTATGGTAGAACAGGCGGTGTGGTTATTTCTCCCGTTGAATTATTGGAAGCAGCAAAAAAATTACTGAAATAAGATTTTTTCGTTTGGTTCAAATACGTGGAGCGACGAAACGATTTGGAGGTATTTAAAATTGTCAAATGTAGTATTTTCAAAACCAAAATCTTTAAGTAATATACCTTTTACTTATTGTCCCGGTTGTCATCACGGCGTTGCCCATCGATTGATTGCCGAGGTATTGGATGAATTAGGTATTGCTAAAAAAACGATAGGTATTGCACCGGTAGGTTGCGCTGTCTTTGCTTATTTATTTTTTGATTGTGACATGATTTGTGCAGCTCATGGTAGAGCGCCTGCTACCGCAACAGGTATCAAAAGAGTCAAGCCTGAAAATATTGTTTTTTCTTATCAGGGAGATGGGGATTTAGCTTCGATAGGAACAGCTGAAATTATTCATGCTGCCAATCGTGGTGAAAAGATTACCGTTATTTTTATCAATAATGCAGTTTATGGTATGACAGGTGG
>JAFGSC010000040.1 GCA_016934875.1 Candidatus Atribacteria bacterium | reverse complement strand
CTCCCCAATTTTAGGAAGAAACTCTTCTTCAATTCTCTTTTCAAATTCCCTAGAAACAATGACTGGTTCCATCGTGGCAAATCCTTGAATATATTCGAAACCAGGAGGTGTTCCCGGGTCAATTATTCCCTCTACCATATATTCACGGCCTGCTTCAACAAAATGATTTTTCTGATACTGATTTGGGAATAATAATCGTATATTTCCTTTAACGTCATATCCAAACAAGGCTACATAAGCACTTTTACTTGTTCTAAAATAAACCCGAATCTTCTCACCAGGTACATAGGTAGCACCAGTGCCTTTATCTAACCTCAGTGATAAAGTAAAATCAGGCCTTGGATTCATAATTTGGATACTCTTTTTAAAATCTTCTTGTTCCTTTGCCAGACCCATAAAAGTTATGCTGAAAAAAATTATCATTAACAACAAAGTAGATGCGAAAGATATAATTTTGTTTGTATTTTTTATTTGATTTCTTCGGAAAAATATGCTCATTTTTTAACCTCCAAATATTAAAATAAAAATTTCTTAACTATAAAGGTAATTTTCATCATCCTAGGTTTTATACCTATAATATATCATTTTTACTAGACCTATTCAATTCAGGTAAAGCCAAAATATCATACTATAATACCCATGATGACCCATTACTCTAATGTATTCAGATCGGCGTTAATTTAAAAAAGATTTATTACTAATTATAATCTATAAATCATTTTTATCAAATCTGAAAACAATCAATATTTTTCCAACAAAGAAGAAAATAATTGACAAAACCCCTTATTTTTAATATTCTGATGGTAATATTGGTATTTAAATTTATTCTTAAATTATTTTTTTCATAAACAATGATGCTCTTGAAAAAAATAATTTAACTGATTTGTTCAGATAAGAAAGGAGGTGTAATATTTTGAACAAAAGTGAACTCATTGATAAAGTATCATGTGATCGTGGTGTAACAAAAGCTCATGCAAAAGCAGCTGTAGAATGTATTTTTGATAGCATTGCAGAGGCTCTGGCTAAAAAAGAATCTGTCAGGTTAGTTGGTTTTGGAACATTTGGAGTTAGAGAACGATCAGCAAGAACTGCACGCAACCCAAGAACAGGCAAAACTATTTCTCTTCCAAAAGCAAGTGTGCCATTTTTTAAGCCTGGCAAAGAATTAAAGGAAAAAGTAAATTAACCGAATCAATGACGAGATGATCATTTGATAGATAATTTTGAGAATTAATTCGATAATTAAGATGATAAAAAATAGATCTGTATGAATTCATACAGATCTATTTTTTATATTTCATCATGGTATACTTTACCTATACCTTATTTGTCTTTTTTTGTATTCTTTATATTCTTTCCAGGAGCTTGTATTCCTATAATGTTTATATCAATGGATTTCACCAATAATCCAGTTTTATGCTCAATCTCACTTTTGACCAAGGATTGAATGCTTTTTGCAACATCAATAATCACAGAACCATATTCAATAATCACTGAAATAACAGCAGAAATCTGTTTTTCATCCACGATATCAATTTTAACCTCTTCTGCGACTTCTTTGACACCTAACAGTGTTCCAAAACCGCCCTTCGAATGAGCCACCAGTCCTGCCACTCCTTTAAGATTTAACACAATACGACTGACAATCATTGCTAAAACTTCAGGAGCAATCTTTATCGTCCCTAAATTATCATTCTCAATCTTTTCTTGATCAATCTTAACCTGATTATTTTCTGTATCCGCTAACAATGGTTCTACAATCTTATTCACTTGTTCTTTTTTACCTTTTTTTTCTCTATTAATCTTTTCACCATCTCCTGTCTGCATAATGATTCTCCTTTATCTAAACCAACATCAAATTTAACTTCAAAAAAAACAAAAAATGCTTACTAATATTTTTTCAGCTAGGAGTTACTAAAAATTTAATCGCTGTCCTTTCGTCTCCATCAATCTGAACATCTACAAAAGCGGGAATACATACTAGGTCAACACCACTCGTTGCAGTGTATCCCCTGGCAATTGCAATTGCCTTAATCGCTTGATTGACTGCACCAGCCCCGATAGCCTGTAATTCAACCTTACCCTGCTCTCTTATGACTCCTGCCAATGCCCCGGCAACTGCTTTTGGGCTTGATTTCGAAGATACTTTTAACAATTCCATCCTAAACCTCCTATACTCCTATTCCTGCTATAAACCAACCTTTACTCTTTCAATATTTCAATTTTTCTACAATCATCTAGTTTTTAAACTATTCTACAAAGTAGGATAAAAAAACTTGATGCTAACATCACCCCCTTATGTCCTAATTAAAAACCTAGCGAGAATAATATCATCACAGCTCTAGGGCATCCATAATACAAAGAATCACTAGTATTATTATACATTTTGCTAAAAATGGCTTGAAGCTGACTAACAATGAATGAGTATTAAAATAACTATAGTTGCTTTCCTTATTAATACTAATTATAACAAATTTAGTAATTAAATAATATAGATAATTTTGTAATCAATTTCTAGTAATTTCTTTATTTTTACTTTTTGAGAATCTTATTGTCGTCTTACTCTATCATTACAATGCAAATTGCTTGATCAGCATTTTTAATTGGTGATATTGTTGAATATTAATTGATGAATTTCGATAAGGCATTAAAGAATCATTGTGAAATAGCGGATCAACGGGTTCATGCCATCCAAATTCACGGACTGCTTGTTCCCACATTCTCGTACCCGGTATGGGTGAATATCTTGCAAGATAAGGTTTTATGCCAGCATCCATCACAAAGTACAATGAATCTAAAATACCCTGAAAGCTTTGTCTGGGTAATCCAACCAGAATGTAAACATCGATTTGCTTACTTTCAAATCCTTCGCTTAACAAAATTTCAATTGCCCTTTTAAAGTCTGAGTTATCTATTTTCCCACCCGTAGCCTTTTGCAGCTCAGGGTCAGAAGTTTCAAATCCCAACCAAATTCTTTTAAACCCATTCTCAATCATTAACCTAGCTACTTCTTTAGTGACTAATCGTGCATGAATGGCATTGGGCGTATAAAAATGAGTATTCAACCTTAGCTTGATTAAGCTTTGCATTATAGGAATAAAATGTGATTCAGCATTCACAAGCAAAGCATCATCGTAAAAAATAAAATGATGAATATTCTTGTTCTCATGCCAATACCTAATTTCTTCTACAACATGTTGCGGAATTCTGTACTCCAATCTGGGATTTATAAGATTTGATGCACAATAGCTACAGTGAAAAGGACATCCCTTTCCGGTAATTAAACAGACAAAATCTAAATCTTGGTACAAATCCCATGCTGGATAAGGGCTTTGATTTAGATTTTCAAAGGTATTTCCTGAAAAACGTGTTGTCGCCTGAATGCCAGCAAAATGATTCAAGAACTCTTCAAGCTGATGTAATTGAAAATGCCTTATCACAAGATCAGCACCTGAAAAATCTACTGCGTGCTGGTAACAAAGTAAAGCATATAAGCCTCCTAGAACCACTGGACATTTTAAAAAATGCTTCTTTACCATTTCAATAACTCTAAATACCCCGGGATACCAATAGGTCATTACTGATGTAATCAAAACAGCGTCTGGTTTTTTAATTCGACTTAGTTTTTTTAAAAAAATTTCCTCGGTAATTCCATAACGGCTATAATTCCTGGGAATATGTTGTAATACTTTAGGCTTGGCAATTTTTTCTTTATAAAAATTCCCCCTTCCATCACTGTCTTTTTCAATTCTATTGTGATATTGAATATTTAAATCTAGTAAATCCCGATCATTTCTGTCCATACAATCAATAAAATCTATCTGATAGCCTATTTCTCTCAATATTGAGGCAATATAAAGCAGACCGATGGGCTTAGACCAAAAATCATATGCTGTAAAATCATAAACCCAGGGATTAATTAAAAGTAGTCGTCCTCTTTTTTTTAATTCAATCATTTCTTTTTTTCTCTAAATCAATCCTATTTTCAAATAATAATTCTTTATCTAATGCTTCTTTAAAATATTCTAAACTTGAGATTCACTGCCACCTTTACACTATCATATTGACAAAAGTTTGAAAAGGGTATAAAATCCCATAGACAGTAAAATTAATCATCTTGATATTGTTACACGCAATCATATAAGAATAAAAAAATAAAATTCAAAAGACAAACGTGGATAAAATTAATTACCTTTTTTTCCCTTTAGAATCGAATAATTTTAATCGACTAATCAAGCATACTTCTATTAATATTAAAAAATAAACATATATTTTTATATCAATGAGAAACTATAATTCTATAGTTTCTCATTTACTTTAATGAAATCTTTATTTTTAATTCCAACAGAAATAAATGGTTCCATTGAATATCTCAAGGGGTAGTATTATGAAAATTATTATTATCGGCGCCGGTAAGGTTGGTAGTCAGCTCGCTAAGTCACTTTCAGCAGAAAACCATGATATCACGATTATTGATCAGAAAGAAAATATACGTCAAGACTTAGATAATAACCT
>JAFGSC010000300.1 GCA_016934875.1 Candidatus Atribacteria bacterium | reverse complement strand
TTGAAGAGAGACGGAATTCTGAACCTAATGGAATTTTTTTCCAATCAGAATATCCCTTTCTAAGTGCTTGATATTTTTTATAAGCCAAATAGCAAAAAATTAATCGCTCTTTAAAATCCAGATCAAATTGGGCAAGTTTCTCGCCATTTTTAGTTATTTGAATTTCTATAGAATCGGAACCAAACAGATATTTAAGTAACTTCTCAGCTGAATTATTAAGGAGTGAATTTTTTGCCAATCCTTTCAGAAATATAGTTGTTAAATAATTTGGTTCATCCTCGACAACTGGATCGTCCATTTTTTGATCGGTTATACTATGGATAAATTCTTGATAAATTTTATTCCTGATGGTACAAAACTTTTGTCTCATAATTATCGGGCCTGTTCCAGCAATCGAATATTTTTTGAACGGCAGATAGTGTACCTGATCGCCACTTAATATTTTTTCAATCAGTTGCAATAGCGTCTTGTCCGAACTGATTTCATTAGCCAAAGTACTGAGATTGTCACTCTCAACATAAAGAATTTCAATCGCATTTTCAACATCAGGCTTAGAAATATGTTTGTTATTATTTAATGCCTGTTCAACGAGCAGGTAACATAAATGTTGCATTAATTGCGGATGACAGGAAGTTAAGTTGATTATTTCATTTTTAGCCTCTGAGTCGATAATAATCCCAAGCTTTTTCATTGGATTATCAATCAAGGCTTTGGCCTCTGGCATTGGCAATTCACCTAGGTACAATTTTTTAGAAATATTAAATGGTGAAGTTTTTCCAATAGTTAATTCGATCAAATCAACCGAGCCAGCGATGATAACAGCATATTTATTTAATTCTGGATGAAAATTTCTTTCACTAAAAATTTTTCGCCACAATTTTAAAAATGGTTTTACAACAGGGAGACGCTCGATCTCATCGAACAATAAAACAATTTTTTTATTCTCCTTATCTTCAACTGATATCAAAAAATTATAAAAATTAATCTCATGTCCAAAATCCTTTTTATTATCGGTTTGAATTGTGAACCCATCTCTTAATAAATTGTCTGTAATTGTGTCTTCAAGCAAATTGTAAAATAACTCATCCGTGTTGTGGCAGCTTTCCATGTCAAAATATATACAGTTAAATGCTGTAAGTTCATGAATCAATTGATTCAACAATGTCGTTTTGCCCATTTGGCTAGGACCCAAGATAGTCCAATATTCGCCTCGTAAGATTCCCGAGATCACCTGCTCCAATTCTTTTTTTCTGTTAACGCAAACTAACTTATCATGGATTGGGTGTAATGGACCTGTATATCTATAAGGATTGTCTTGCATCTTGCAAAGGTTCCTCTATAGGACCAGTTGTTGTTGGATAATCAGCGATTGAAATATAGAACTTTTTATCGTTTCTAAATTGTCTTTATTCAATATACAAATCATTAGAAATTAAAAAAAGCTTGGTTTAAAATATAAGAGATTTTAATGATGTAATACCCTTCAATAAAATAGGAATATTTGAAACTATTAATGCACCTATTAGTCCAAATAAATAGCGCAATATTTTTCTAAGGTATGGTATCGGAAATTCTATAATTCTATAATAATCATTGTATATTTCACTTTGACCCGCATCAGCAACTAAATTTATTTTAAAATTCAAACATTTCCCTTTAATTGATTTTTTAAGGACAAATTTAATCTGTCTAGTTTTTCTTTCTCCTATATTTAAATCACCGTAGTTAACAGCAGTGCTTCCATTAATATCTGTTTTTAAAATTAAACCTCCTTCACATAAAAAAATTGCTTTTACATTAGAAAAATAATTTATAGATTCATTAATTAAAGTCAATTCTAAAATAAATTCATCTCCTCTAGATATGAATGTAGGATAAGTTAAAGAAGGGGTTATAGACAATGAATTACTTGATATTGATGGAGTTTGTTGAGAAATAGAAAAGATATAAAATACGGAAAAAATAAGTATCAAAGCACAACCAGCCCAAGTCAATATCCAAAAACGACGAATTTTTGCGTTAGCTTTTTCTTTGCTTTTTTGTTCGGATACCAATTGAACTTTTAATAAAGCATCTTTAGCGAATTCAACAGGACTTTGATTAAATTGTATCTCATGGAATTGTGATTGAACTTTGCTTTTGCTCCTTTTCATTTAAAAATATCCTATTTTTGGAATTTTATAGATTTCGATTATGTAAAAAACCAGTATTTTGCTGCACCCATTATTGCTATAAAAGCGAAAAATCCAGCCAGTCCGAAACCCAAGGAGAAATTGCTCAAAGCGGAAAAAATTGCAAAAACACCTGCCAGCAAAGTAAATACACCAATGGTTAATTTTATTCCACTTTTTTTATCAATTACACTATAATTATATATTATTTGATGTTCGTTTTCCTCAGACAAAGTAATGATAGATTGCAGGAATTCCTTGAAAATTTCATTTCTGATTTTGCAATATTGCCCTTCACGTATTAAGGGACCTGTACCTGCAATCGAATATTTTTTGTAAGGTAGATAATGAACTTGATCGCCATTCAAAATTTTTCCAATTAAATAACTGAGTGTTTTATCCGATTTAATCGCATCAGCCAATGTGCTAAGATTATCACTTTCAACGTATAGAGTTTCAATTGCATTTTTAACGTAAGCTTTCTTAATTTTTTTATGGCTATTTAAAGTTTTTCCAACTAACAGGTAACATAAGTGCTGCATTAATTGTGGATGACAGGACGTTAATTGGGTGATTTCGTTCTTAGCCTCGGTCTCTATGTTAATCCCAAGCTTTTTCATTGGATGATCGATTAAAGCTTCGGCCTCAGAAATTGACAACTCTCCGAGGTATAATTTTTTTGAAATATTGAACGGTGAAGTCTTTCCGATCGTTAATTCAATTAAATCAACTGAACCTGCAATAACCACAGCATACTTATTTAAAATTGGGTGGTAATTTCTTTCACTAAAAATTTTTCGCCACAGTTTCAAAAATGATTTGACAACAGGGATACGCTCGATCTCATCAAACAATAAAACAATTTTCTTATTCCTCATATCATCAATAGACAATAAAAAATTATAGAAATTGATTTCGTATCCGAAGTCTCCTTTATTATCAGTCTTAATTTTAAATCCATCTCTTAATACATTTTCTGAAATTGTATTCTCAATTAATTTATAGAATAATTCTTCAGTATCAGGACTACTTTCCATGTCGAAGTGAATACAGGTAAACGAAGTAAGTTCCTGAATCAATTGATTCAGTAGCGTGGTTTTACCTATTTGACGGGGACCCAAGATCGTCCAATATTCGCCTCGCAAAATTCCTCCAATCACTTGATCTAATTCTTTTTTCCTGGGGGCACAGATTAACTTATCATGAGAGGGGTGTAATGGTCCTGTATATTTATAGGGATTGTCTTGCATCTTCTAAAGCCTCCTCAATAAGGTTTTCCAAGTCGTATCTTCTCCTCAGAATTTCTGGAAAAATAGGAAGTGCAAATGCGTATTTACCCCCGATTTCTTTTTCAAGGAGATATCGCAGGATCAAATTATCCAGGTATTTTAATAATTTCCCTGTTGAGATATTCAAATTATAATTTTTTAGAACTTTAATCAATTCACTTATTATGAATTTGTTGACTTTAGAAAATTTATCGACAATTAATAGAATAATCAGCCTCTCAAATGATGGCATTTCCTCTCTAAAAAAGAGGTAAAAATCATCAATAATATAGCTCTCATAATTGGGAGATTCAAAAACGCTCTCTATATCTTCTCTAAAGATAGTTCTCTGCAAGGATTCCTCGTCATGATTTTCAATTCTTTCGATTAAATGAACACAGAAGTATTGTAATAAGTTGGGATGCTTAGAAGTATATTCCAGCATCAGTTTTCTATCTTCCAGATTATTATATTTAACGCTTATCCTTTCCATTGGAATTGTTATTAAATCCAATGCTTCATTTTCTTTTAATTTTCCAAGTTGAAGAGGATGACAAAAATTATACAACGGCGATTCGATAATATGCATCTCATAATACAATTCACTGTATCCTGATAAAATCACTTGAACAAGCCCTTCCTGGAATAAAGAACGAAAAGTTCTCATCAATTTGTACTCATTATCTCGGTCATATTTCAAGAGGGTATCAATTTCATCAAAAAGGAAAAGCGGTGTTTTCATATTTTGTTGATATAATTTTTTGATAACACTTCGAATATTAGAAAAATCACAATAAATTTCGTCAACCCAATAAAATAAATGGCTCATCTCTTCTGATAAAAGTCTTTGGAAAGTATCATTATTTTGATTTTGCGGTGCTTCAAGATCAAGATAAATAGGGACTAAATTCGACGGCAACTCATCTTTAATTTTCATGAGCAGAGATGTCTTGCCAATCTTTCGTGAGCCAATAATTGCAAAATTTTTATTCTTTGCTTTGATAATTTTTCCCAACTCATCCTGTCTGCCAAAAAAGGTGGTTTTTACGGGACCTTCCGTAGTATAATTTGAAACAGCAGACGGTTTCACTTGTTTTAGAATTATTTCTTTAGTAAAAACTTGCAAAGGATGTGAGGAAAGTACTGTTTTTTTTAAATCATCTTCCTCGATAATCACCAGTCCAAGAAACCGCTTCTGGATTAACTCGTTAATTTTTTCTGACATTTTAAGGCACAATAAAAAAGAAGGCATTCCTGGTTTATCCTGGCGCAAAATTTCATCCTGTATATAATTTGCTTCCAATTCATTCAAATCGTCATTCACTGGATTAAAAAAAATAACCTCTTCTAATCCACCTAAATTTAATCTTCTCATATCAATTTTGAAATAGGGTTTCCTACTGGATGATCTTGTTTTAATTTCAAAACCTAATAATTCACACAAAGCCTTTATTAATTCCTCTTCTAAAGAAAAATCTGCTTTAATCCCCTTTATTTTTTGTTTTAATTTAGTCCAGATCATGGAAAACTTTATTACTGATTCAAGAATTTCTCTTTCGAGGGGAATTTTATCAACTGGAATCAATTCGATGATTTTGTATAACGATGTTAGAGTAACTATGTCCGAGACCTTATCCCAATTTTCCATAATTGTATCGAGAAAGGGATGATTCCTTTTCACCCATTCTCCGAAAACTTGTACTTTAAATGGATTTTGATCAAAACGGACTCCCTCAAACTTGGAAATTTGCTGATTCTCATATAAGCGCTTTAAAAGTGAAAACAACTCTTCATCAAATATTTCCTCGAGCAGTGCAGTCTCCTCAAAAAAATATTTTTGTCCTTTTTTCTTGGTTATCTTTTCATCAGCCAATGCAGATACGATTAATTGAAATTTCCAGTATATATTCTTCCAGTAATGAATAAAATCAACTCGTCGCTCGCTCAACATCCGTTCAATTGCAATCCCAACATCTATCAATTCACAATTGCCTCGCTTTTGTTCATTAAGGTAGTTAAATATATAATAACAGAGCAATTGCTGACAATACAAATTCCTTCCCGTCGTTTCCAAAATATAATTAATCGATTCTGGACTATATGTAATGTGATCTTTTACAGGATTAATAATTAACTTTTGAATATCCTGTGTTTCAAAAATTTCATCGAGATAAATGAATTTCCCACTTTTGAAAAAATCTTGCGTATTGGTTTTGCGGGCTAACTCAACGATCTTTCTCTTACCAGCTAAAATGAGTCTTATTTTATCGGTCTTATTTAAAATAAAATCATAATATTGAACCATGGCATGAATTATTTCGGGATTTTCAACTGTTTGCTGTAATTGATCAAATTCATCAAACATTAGAACAACTAATTTATTTCCGTTGAGTGTTCGTTCAATACTTTTTGTAAATCGCATCAATTCAGTCAGAGTAATACTCTGTTCAAACCAAGATGACAGTTCGTGCGATTGTAATTTATAGATTCTTAGTCCAGCGTTGATAGTTTTAAGCACATGAAATAAATACCTGTTAACATCATTTGATTTTATTTCATCAGAGTCCACATAAATTGGAATATAGTTATCACCTAAAATTGCTTTATCTTCTTTCAAGCGGCGCAACGTACTTGACTTCCCAGAACCAGGATTGCCCTGTATTACAAGCAATTTGTTTGCAGTTCTTTTTTCAAAGATAATTTTAATATTTTTAATCAACTCTTCATGATAAAACCAACGCCCAGATTCGAGATCATAAGCATGATAAGGATTTGAAATTTTGAAGTAACTTTTTGTTGATGATACGTCATCATTATTTTCGGCGCTATTATGTTTTTCTTTCATATTTTTTACCTGTTTTTAAAATCATTAACGAATCGGAATCCAAAATGTTCCGATTTGCTTTCCTAAACCAAATATTCTGCTTTTATTCTGTTCGAGAAATTCTCGTAATAATTTTATATCATTTAAATCATTTTCAGGGTATTCTCTAAAGGGCTTTTCAGGCCTGAGGAACATCAAATCATAAATAATTTCTCGATACGTTTCCAGAGTTAGTGACATGACGCCTGGCGCAGCCAAAAAATAAATCTGCGTCTCCTGTCCGCAAATCAACGGCGGCAACGCTCCCAATCCCGCAAATTTGGTGGACATGATAAAAAAATCAGCGGGATCAACTGGCTCGCCATAATAAAATTGGACTTGTTCTTCATGAGTTGGCGCTCTTTTATGCTGCTTGTAAAATTCAATTCCCAGGTGCGCTAATTCCATTCCAACTCTTTTTGGGGATAAAAAGCCATAATAAATTTGGTG
>JAFGSC010000299.1 GCA_016934875.1 Candidatus Atribacteria bacterium | reverse complement strand
ATTAGACGTTATTGAGAATATTAAGAAGTTTAAATTAGATTTTGACGATTCATATCAATATACTGTTGCTCATAAGTTTGATTTGACAATAGTGACATTTGATAAAGACTTCAACGCCAAAGGAATAAAGAAAAAATCTCCCGAAGAAATAATCAGTAAAAAATAACCACTGGCCCTAACATGCGGTCATACGCAATGCGGGGTGCTGTGCCTGTTTTATTTATAGCTCATTTAATAAAGCATACTGTAACTCGACAAGTGAGCGCTTCGAATCCCGCACCTGCCTGCCGGCAGGCAGGCTGCGCATACCGCTGACCGTTATGCGGCATTGTTGAAGACAATGTCGAGCAAAATTGAAAAGTGGATAGAAGCAAAAAGAAAATATAGGCTTTCTGACAAGCATATACAGATGGCAAGGGAGTTGGGATTAAGCCCGGATAAATTTGGTAAATTGAATAATCATAAACAAGAGCCTTGGAAAGCACCATTAAAGGACTTTATTGAAGAAATTTATTTTAAACAGTTCAAAAAATATGAACCTGACATTGTAAAACCGATTGAGCAAATAATATCGGAAAAGAAGGAAAAAAAAGAAGAAGGGAAAAAGCGACAAGAAATCGCAAAGTCTCAGTTATATTACATAGAATTAAAATCAGGATTTGAAGATAATGGACCAGCATGGATTGGCAAAATTGAATTGTCAAAATCTGGACAGACTGTCTATTTCAATGGACATGCTTTTAAAGGTAATGGACATGGAATTTGTCGTGATATAGAAACTGACGAGATTTATTGGATTTCAGGAGTTAAAATTAGTGGACAAGACAGACATTGGGCAGGCAGCGGGAAAATAATGATTGATAAGGATATTATTAATGATTATATGGACTTTCTGGGATTAACAGAGCTTGACAAAAACAAATTTGAGATTGTTGAGATTCAGAGAACAGACAAGACTAAATTTCAGTTGATTGAGAACAAAAAAAATGAATAAAAACCCTGCACATGAGACACAAAAGACTGATTTATATAATTTTTTGCTTCCTTCTGATTCTGATTTCAGGATTAATGATTGCAATGAATATGCATGAGTGGATTAAGATTGGATTATTAAAACAAACTGATAATTATCCATTCGGCGGAGAAGGCCCAGTTCCATATTATTATAAATCAGCTGGACTTTACTCTTTGATTATGCTTATTTGGGGGATATTGTTTATGGTAAACCTGATTTTTGGGATTATTTCGATTTTAAAGCGTAAGATTTCAAGAACATACTTGACTTTTGGGATACTAACATTATTAATTATAGCACAATTTATTCACGGACAAATAGATTAAGTTTATGGAGAACAAATTCTTTGAATCAATGGAAAAGCGTTCTGATAGTGAATTGCTTGAAATTGTAACAAAACTTCGCAATGATTACCAACTAGAAGCAGTTGAAGCCGCTGAATTAGTGATAAAAAATCGGAATCTTTCCACAGACCAGATTGAACAAGCCAAACAAGAGATTATAGAAAAGGAAATTTCAAATGATGAGAAAGAAAATGAATCACTTAGCGTTGTACAGAAAATTTTATTTTTCATCTTCTTTTGGGGAGTGATACCCTGGGCTATGGCAGGAACTTTCAAAGCTAATGGATTTTTAAAAAAGTATAAAGACGCTTGGAGATTTATGAAATATGGATTTTTTGCTTTTATAGGCCTAAACGGATTGATACTTTTGATTGCATATTTAAGTTTTTAAATAATTGAAAATGAATAAAAACGCGCTACAACATCATATATAAAATATTGGGGGTTAGGTGTTTATGCGAACCTTTCTGCCCCGCACCAACTTTTGTAACGGCAGACAGTGACGAGCCCGCAAACCCCAACATTTCATATATGTGACCGTTACCAGCGATTTAAAAATGATTAAACAAGCAATCATATTATCAATATTGACGACTTTTTTGATAAGTTGTAACTCAACTGTTAACAAGATAAATTCTGACAAACAGTTAAGAGAACAAATTATTGGAGATTGGGAAAAAATTGTTGAAAAAGAAAACTATTCAAGTGATGTTCCACCACTGCCGCCAATATTTTCGTTACCATACGGAATGTCAATTTCTTTAGACAGTATAGATTTTTGTTTAGGCTTTTTTAAAACCGAGAGAGATAGCATTACTGGCGACAGAATGGTATTATACTTAGGGAATATAGTTCCTTACAAAACTAATAGAAATAGCATCTTTATTATCAATCCACTGAATAATAAATGGGAATTCAAATGGAAATATATTTCTAGGAAAAATGATACTTTAAAGTTGGCATTAAATGATTCTACTATATTCAAATACAAAAAACTAAAATATAATATTGATACTTTATCAGACTTCGACCAAATTATATATTCAAGTTCAGGATGTTACGGTTCTTGTCCAATTATTGATATTTCAATAGATAAAGAAGGAAATGTTCTGTTTCAGGGTGAAGGATATGTGAAACCACTTGGATTTATTTCTGCAAACCTGAATCAACATACAAGAAATAGTATATTTGATAAGTTTAGGAGAGCCAATCCATTAAGCCTATCAGATGAGTACTCTGTTAGTCATACTGACGATCAAACAATAACAACGACATTTATTAAGAATGGTGAAATTGTTAAGACAATATACGATTATGGAATGGCAGGAACAAGCGAGTTGATTTGGGCCTATATACCAATTGCTAATATCTATAGTAAGATTCAACTTGACACATTGCCAATAGATGAGCCGTTCTATCCGAAACTGCATTATTATGCTTTTGAAAAAGGTAGATTGATTTTACCATTAAAAAAATCAGAAAGTTTTTATTTATGGACTGAACTTCAAAAGGCGAAATTCACTGACAAGTTATTTAAATCGAAGTATAAACTAACTTTTGTCAGAAACTATACATATTGGGGGCCTGATCCTAATAAGGAGAGAAAGCACAAGTATGAAATATCTTCCATTACTACAGATGGACAGTATTATAAATTTGAATTTATGGATGCAAACCCCATAACCTATGATTTAGGATATAACTTTATCGACAGGAATTTTCAACAAAAAGAATTTAGAGAGCCCAGGGAATGGGAAGAATAAAAATATAAACCGCTGGTAACACCCGGTCATACGCAATTGCCGTGCCTTTCGGTTGCTAATGTCAGCTCAATTGGCTGTCTTACAGGTAACACGACACGCGAGCGCTCTGAAACGGCAACTGCGCATACCGGTGAACGTGAAACGCCATCCAAAGCCGCGTGGTTAGGGATGGGGTATATTATATATACTCTTGAAATGATCAGTAATTCTTCAACCGGT
>JAFGSC010000298.1 GCA_016934875.1 Candidatus Atribacteria bacterium | reverse complement strand
CCCGAAACATTGCGGGGTGGAGCAGTTGGTAGCTCGTTGGGCTCATAACCCAAAGGTCGCAGGTTCAAGTCCTGCCCCCGCTACTAAGTAGGACTCCTCACCATTTTTGGTGGGGAGTTTTTTATTTGCACCCCCTGCAATCCTTTTAAATTGGGACTTTGCGAGGAATAAGGAATTTACTTTTGAGGTTAGATATGTTCTATTTGTAGTATCTATGATAATTCCTTCAGGAAACACCAATTTCTGTATCTTTCTCTTCTCTTCAAGATTGCCTAACTGCCAGTAATTGTGGATGTTTTGAGATATTTCAATGGATCTCTGAATATAAGATTCGAGGTTAGATATTTCACTATCAGAATCCAGCAGTTGTTCCTTGATTTGATCAATTTCACCCTGCTTCTTTTCACGGAGTCTTTTATAGAGTGCTTCATCATCAAATTTACCAAATGCATACCGCTCATTCAATGTATCCAATTCTGCTTCCAAGCCTTTGATTTTTTTGGTTAGCGCATCCCTTTGCTCAAAGGCCTCTTTCTTCATATTCACAAAGGTTTTCTTGAGCTGAAGAATGAACGGCTGAATGTATTTATCTTCTAATCGATATGATTCCAGTAGCTCCATAAACATCTGATGAGCTCCTTTGGTCTTCATTTTAACCGATGATTCTGCATTAATTGAAATACCGAGGCACTGCTGACATTTATAATAATGGAGTTTTTTCTTCTTTACCTCGTATCCCGTTAATTTCTTACCGCAGACAATACAAAACAATGTTCCAACAAGCGGGCGGCTGCAATTATCCTTATCAATTTTATATCCCTGATTATTTCCATCAAGAATATTCTGAACGCGCCAGAATACCTCCTCAGAAATTAATGGCTCCCAGTTACCTTTTATCGGTTTACCATCCAAGAAAGCATTGTTTTGTATTCCGCAGTAAAAAGCGTTTCGCCACATTCTACTAATTTTCTGCTTTGATATCTTAATTCCTAAGACATCAAGCTTTTTGATGATTTCCGGATCACTAAGTCCTTCCAATTTCCATTTCCATGCCTTTCTCAGCACATTTCCATCTTTATTCACTTCAATCCGTTGTTCTATGTCTCGTTTTAGCGGATCAACTACACGAGGCCCATAATGATCATAACCTAAAGGGGCAACTCCGAAATTTTGACCAGATTTAACGAATTTTTTCATACCTGGTATAGTATGTTGTTTTCTGTTGTAATTCTCGTCATTTGCATCAAGCAGTTTCTTATAGATTGCTTGTTTACCCATGTGAGATGTAGTATCTAGGCCAGAATTTACTTCAATCAAATGCACCCTTAATTCTTCGACAAGGTTGTCCACAATTCCAATCGCACTGCCACCTGACCTGGAAAATCTGCTTATAACATAGACGAGGATACCAAATGGCTTTTTGCGGGATTTCTTTACTTTATTAATAAGTGTTTGAAACTCTTTCCTTGTCATATCCTTAGTCGCAGACTCATTAAGGTTACCAAAATACTCTGTTATCGTATAACCATTTTCAGTGGCGAACTTTTCGGCTTCCTCTTTCTGGTTTTCTAATGAAAAATTATCCTTTTGCCTACTTGAACTCACTCTGGTGTATACCCATACATCCCTAGAAGTAGGTAGTGATATTTCTTTCTTTCGAGGTTTTTTGAAACGATTATATTTTGTAAGGTCATTCATTCTAATATACTTCGATAACAGATTGCACTTAGTTGATATAGGGTATGGATAATTTCGTCTGCCTGCTCCTTGGATACATTTTCGAAGCCGTCGCAGGATCTCAGTTCCTTTAATGTTATAACATATGAATTGGATGTAGATACTTCTTCTGTGGCGGGGACATATATGTCAGTTATGGTGCCACCGGTGCAGGAGGTGTTTTCAACCGTAGGGTTGAAACAGGTTGTTCCTGTCGAGGATTCATATGTGAAATTTTCTTTCAATTGATCTTTTGTGACTAATAAAAATATAACGAAAAAAAGCGACAAAGCGAAATTATAAATGATAAAAATGGGGCCGAAAATACTGCTGCTTTTTATACTTAAAGCCATATTTAGTGATATTAACTACATATTTTGATTAACCGTTTGGTGAGATTCTCAAAAAAAAATAAACCCCTGCATATTTATTCATTGCAGGGGTTATAAAAATGAAATGACTACTAAACTTCAGGATCGTCAGTTTTGGAGATAAAATATGTTGGTGCAATCTTTCCATTCAACTGCCCTCTTCTTTGCATCTCTTCAAGAGCTTCAAACCTCCTTTTCCAGTATTTTAAAGCATCTTCAAACTCATAATATGCAACACCTGCATTCATTGCTACATTGAAGTCGTACTGTCGACAATTCATTGTTATCAGGTAATATTCAGCTAATCCATCAATATCATAAATAACTGAATCTGTCCTTCCAAAGAAGCCTCTGATAAAAATATCATACTCTTCGTCCAGGAAGAATGAATTTTTGCATTCATCCTTCATTTGTTTAAGTAAATTTTCTTCCATAATTATAGAATTTACAAAATTTATAATCCAGCATAGGCCTTCATAATAAAAAATATAGCATCTATCATCCTAAAAGTAAATGCTTGGAGCAAAAAAAAAGAGTGCTCAATTTGAACACCCTTTCATTGTTATTATAAATTAGATTGGGTCATCAGGGCCTTTTTCTCTGGATATACCTACGAACGAATTCCCATTCTTTCATATCATCATCAAGTAACATCACAGTTGGGGGTACCTTTCCGTCAAGTTGTTCAGGGGTTAATTGAGAAATCCTGTTTGTTACGATACCACCGCATTCAAGTCTATCTCCCATATCTGGTAACGAATCTTCTATGTGCCACACATATTCCATTCCTAACCAGGTTAATTCATAAATTATACTTTCGGTTAATAGGTCTACTCCCCTTATCGCACTATCATATATGGTTGACAAAAAATAGGAATTTGGAAACTTCTCTCTGAGTTTCACATTCACTTTAAATGTTTCACCGTAAGCATTTATATCTGCTCCTTTATTTTTCGAGTCCAGATATTGTTTTCTAATTTCTTCCATAATTTCCTCTGAAAGTGGAGGTTTTTTTTCAAATCGATCACTCATTTTTTAAAAGTTTAAAATTTGTTTATGGATTTTACTCCGAGATAAAATTTAGCACATATCTGAAGTAAAGTAAATGGTAAATGAAAAAATCTTGAAAATTCGCTATAGGACCCTTATTTCTGGTCCAATTGAGCATACCGACTTTTATACCTACAAGTATGTAGAATATCGGATGAAATTTCACCCGCTGTCCCAGAAATCAATTCGCACCTACACCCTTTTCTTTATTTGGGTATACCAGACAAGTAGTCAATCTGGTAGTTTAGCGTCGCCTCGAGTAATCTTGTAGGGGCTGGCTATTAAAGTGAACTTCACCAGCACTTTTAAAACTCTCCACGTATTTCAAAAGACCTCTCTTTTGGATCTCGCTCGATATAATCAGCGGTGGGAAAAACTGTGTCAAAAACCCATCTTCATATAAATATTAGGTGGAGAAAAAAAATGTATCACAAATGAATAATTGTGAATTATTTGGGCAGGATCTAAATAGGTATTTACATAATGTGGGCTCATAGTCCTCGCAGAGCAACTTTTTGTCGTAAAGTGCCGTTGGATAAATTTCAATCTGCACAATACTTCAGCATTGGATTTTCACGGCCCACCTACCTGAGAGCTCACATTCAGCCCTAATACTTAAATCATGCGGCTAAAGATTTTATTCGATATATCAATACTATACATCAAACCCTCGTGAAAAAAAATATTACGGTTTTGTGATACATTTTGATACCTGGTGATATTTATATGTATGACGAAAAAAACACGGCAGCTTCGAATCAGGATTACCGAAGCTCAATTTAAGAAGGTTGCGGAGGCCTTAATTACAGAACGAAGGAACAAATCAGCCCTGGTCCGCAAGGCAATAGATTCCTATTTGAAGGAAAAACGTGACACAATAAGTCCTGAGAATAGTAATAAAAATAACACTGAGTAATAAAATTAAGATTATGGAAAAAGAATATAACGAGCACTATTATTTAGATTATCAGGAAATTATCCCTGCTAAAAGCAAATTAACTGACCGACATAAAGAATTTGTCAATGCCTATCTGAACAAGATAGGTATAGATCCAGAGGAGAATCCACTTATTACAATTTCACCCATGGATTCAAAAACATTTGGGCTTCAGATATTAGATGTT
The DNA here is from genome assembly GCA_016934875.1 of Candidatus Atribacteria bacterium. Lineage (GTDB taxonomy): Bacteria > Atribacterota > Phoenicimicrobiia > Phoenicimicrobiales > Stramentimicrobiaceae > JAFGSC01. The sequence continues at coordinate 6,773 of JAFGSC010000298.1, read as the reverse complement.
ATCGTCGAGTATGAAAAACAAATAAAAGATTCTTATCTCAACATGTTAAGCCGAAATCCTTAATGGAATTTAATCTGCAAGGAGGTATGCATTTTTGTGCAGTTTGACTTCATGGATCAAAATGGCCCCCGGGGCAAACTTTAATAGCCTGCATTGCAATGCACTTACTAATTGTGCAGTTTGACTTCCGGCGCAAAAACCCATCCAGCCGGATCCGTGGATCTCCGCTGCAGTAATATTAATCTTAACAAAAAGTAAAACAAAAATCTGTTTAGAAAAGCTCTAAAACACGAGGCAAATCCATCATTATGTGTTACATTTATAGTAAGATATATAATAGCACATTATGAGAATCAAATATAATCGTGTTTCGACCTTGCAGCAGAGCGGGGACAGGTTTTCAATAGATAATGATAATTACGATCAGGTATACCTGGACAAGGTTTCAGGCTCTGTCAGCTTTAATGAGAGGCCAAAAGGGAAGGAGGTCGCTCAGCTTGTCAATGAGGGTAAGGTAAAAGAACTAGTGGTTGAGGAATTCTCACGACTGGGGAGAAACACAGGTGATGTTATCAGAACCCTTGAATGGTTGGAGGATAATGAGGTTAATTTAGTGGTAAGAAATATCGGGCTTCAATCCCGCCCAAACGGTCAAAAGAATCCGATCTGGAAAATGATTAGTTCAGTTATGTCGTCTCTCTATGAAATGGAATTAGAAAATATCAAGGAGAGGACTATGGTTGGCCGGCAGGTTTATCTTCAGAATGGTGGAGTACTTGGCCGACCGTCGGGAACCAATGAATCGGAAAAAGAGTTCCTGAAGAAAGCGAATAGTCAGAAAGTCATTAAATCCCTGAAAAAAGGACTTACTATCAGAGAAGTCAGTAAAGTTGCAGGTGTATCTACAAGGACGGTAATGAAAGTGAAGAAGATCGCAATTCGGCATGGTATTATGAACAAATAGAATTATACCTTGCTGGCGTTTGCAGCTTGATATTATTGAGCAGATTCAAGACCCAGGGACTGCCCCGGCCCGGGCAGGGGAGCCACCGCCTGCCGTATCCCACCTCCCGTTGCAGGGAAAAGATTAGGGTATAACAAAGGTCAATATCGTCGAAAAAATTTGGACCGATTTTTAAGTGAAAATTGAGTTAATTATAAATTATGCCTGATAGTTTTATCCTATCATTAACTCGTTAATTTTTATTCTTTTGGATAAGGTAGCCTATCTCATTTGGGAAATTGTAAATCACTCCTATAAAAAAACCGGGCATCTATATACCAGAATTTAATTGAGAATCAGTAATTTTAGATTCTTCATCTCTCATCATTAATAAGAGTTATTATCACAATGGCATCAGACTATATATTATATGCCATGCAGTAAGGAAATTGAATGACTGATAATATTAATCAAAATCCGGAGCAGAAAGCTCGTGACCATATCGACAAAATGTTGGTTGAGGCAGGATGGGTTGTTCAGTCAAAGAATGAAGTGAACTTATCTGCTGGAGCAGGAGTTGCAGTGCGTGAATACCAAACAGATGTCGGACCAGCTGACTATGTTTTATTTGTTGACAGAAAACCGGCAGGGATCATAGAGGCAAAACGGGAGGAACAGGGAGAAAAACTGACAACACATGAGGACCAGTCAAGAGATTATGCACAAGGTAAATTAAAGTACCTTAATAACGACCCACTCCCATTTGTATATGAAAGCACAGGTGTCCTAACCCGATTCACAGATTATCGTGATCCAAAGCCAAGATCCAGGCCTGTATTTCATTTCCACAGACCCGAAACCTTGCTGGATTGGATTGGACAAGAGACAACTCTTCGTGCCAGGTTGAAAGAGATGGTTGAGCTGGAAGAAACAGGTTTACGCCCCGCCCAAATTAAAGCCATACGAAATCTTGAAGCCTCATTCAAGGACAATCGGCCAAAAGCCCTGATTCAAATGGCCACTGGTGCCGGAAAGACCTTTACGGCCTGCACATTTGTTTATCGTTTATTGAAACATGCAGACGCCAAACGCATCCTTTTTGTGGTGGATACTAAAAATCTTGGTGAACAGGCTGAACAGGAGTTTTTGAAGTACCAGCCCACAGACGACAATAGGAAATTCACCGAACTATACAATGTACAGCGCTTGAGTTCAAGTTACATTGCTTCGGATAGTCAGGTTTGTATTTCTACGATTCAACGCCTTTATTCCATCTTGAAAGGGGAAGAACTTGACGAATCAGCTGAGGAGGAGAATCCTAATGAAAGAAGCTGGCAATGGCAAAAGAAAGAGCCGATGCCGGTGGAATATAATGCCAAGAACTCAATAGAACAATTTGATTTCATTATAATTGACGAGTGCCACCGTTCCATTTACAACCTTTGGAAACAGGTGCTGGATTATTATGATGCGTTTCTCATTGGATTAACGGCTACTCCTGACAAACGGACTTTCGGTTTTTTCAATGAAAATGTCGTAAGTGAATACACATACGAGGAATCTGTGGCAGATGGTGTTAATGTTCCGTATGATGTTTTTACTATCGAAACAGAAATCACACAGGCTGGTGCAAAGATAAAAGCCAAGGAATATGTTGACAAGCGGGAAAAACTCACTCGAAAGAAGCGCTGGGAGCGGCTCGATGAGGATTATGAATACACTGGCAATAAGCTTGACAAGGATGTAGTAAACCCAAGTCAGATCAGACATATTATTAAAGCCTACCGAGAGGCTTTACCAAACATTTTTCCTGATCGGTTTGATGATACCGGAGAATTTGAGGTTCCCAAAACTCTTGTCTTCGCCAAGACCGACAGTCATGCTGACGATATTATCCAAATCATTCGAGAGGAATTTGGCGAGGGTAATGACTTCTGTAAGAAAGTGACTTACAAAATTGAGGAAGATGCCAAATCGGTATTGAATCGCTTCCGTAATTCCTGGAATCCACGAATTGCAGTTACGGTTGACATGATTGCTACCGGTACTGATGTGAAACCCCTGGAGGTATTGCTGTTTATGAGGGATGTTAAGAGTATCAACTACTTTGAGCAAATGAAAGGCCGGGGTACCCGCACCATCAATTTTGATGATCTTAAACGAGTAACCCGTAATGCTAAGCACACTAAAACTCACTTTGTTATTGTTGATGCGGTGGGTGCCACCAAATCCAAAAAAACCGATAGTCGACCACTGGAACGCAAACCAACTACTCCATTAAAGGATTTGCTCGGAGCGGTGACTATGGGCTTACAGGATGAAGACCTGTTTACTTCTCTGGCCAACCGTTTGATTCGTTTGGAAAAGCAGCTTACCCAAGATGAGAAGACAAAATTTATAGAACTGTCAGGCGGAAAAACGCTGAATCAAACTACCAAAGACCTGCTCAATGCTTACGATCCTGATTTAATTGAGGGCAGAACCCTGACTTTGGTCAATGAAATTCCGGTGCAGGATCGCACCCCTTCCAAAGAAGAAGAATGTCGTAAGCAAGCTCAAAATGAACTGACTGAGCACGCCGCAAAAACTTTTACAGGGGAGCTGAATGAATACATCGAAAATGTTCGCAAAGTGCATGAACAGATCATTGACACGGTGAATATTGATAAAGTCATCCGTTCGGAGTGGGACAGCTTTACCAAGGATAAGGCTGAAGAAGTGGTGAAGGGCTTCAGGGAATACATCGAAGCCAACAAAGATGAGATTACTGCTCTGAGCATTTTCTACGACCAACCGTATCGCAGGCGGGAACTCACCTTTAAGATGATCAAGGATCTGCTTGAAAAGCTGAAACTGGAAAAACCGCTTCTGGCACCACATTATGTGTGGGAAGCCTATTCCCAGCTGGAAGAAGTAAAAGGTAATAGCCCAAAAAATGAATTGGTGGCTTTGGTTTCCTTAATCCGCAGGGTGACTGGTATAGACCGACAGTTAACTCCATATAACAAAACAGTGGATAAGAACTTTCAGGATTGGGTGTTTGGTAAGCAGGCAGGGACACTCAAATTTACGGAGGAACAAATGCAGTGGCTGAGAATGTTGAAAGATCATATTGCCAGCAGTTTTCATGTTGAGGTGGATGATCTGGACTATACTCCCTTTGATGCAAAGGGCGGCAGGGGTAAAATGTTCCAGCTTTTTGGTGATAAGATGAATACAATTATTAATGAACTCAATGAAGTATTGGCAGCATGATTAATAAGGGATGGACAAATATGAGTTTTGGGGAAATAATAAGTTTTTTAACAGATTATCAGGCTAATGGAAGTTTTGCTGCTCTAAAAGAAAATGTTAGAACTTATAAGGAAGCTAATTATGCAGTATTAGTTCGGCTAAAAGATTTAAGGGAGAATTTAGAAAATAGTAGAAATTTTATTTATACTGATGAACATGGGTATAATTTCTTAAAAAAGTCCTTTTTAGAATCTGATGATATTTTGGTCGCAAATGTTGGAGCTGGTGTTGGAACAACTTTATTAATGCCAAAATTTAATCAAAGGGCTACGCTGGCTCCTAATATGTTCAAAGTAATTTTGTGTCAAGCAATTGTTAAGAAGTATTTTCTTTACTTCTCAAATTCACTAAACTTTTGGCAACAATTAAAATTAGTGAGTGCAGGTTCAGGTCAGCCAAAAATAAATAAGGACCAGTATAAAAGCATTCACTTCCCCCTTGCGCCCCTCCCCGAGCAACGAGCCATAGTCTCCAAAATAGAGCAACTATTCAGTGAGTTGGACAATGGCATTGCCAACCTCAAAGCTGCCAAAGAAAAATTGGTAATCTACCGTCAGGCGGTGCTTAAAAAGGCGTTTGAGGGGGAATTGACAAAGAAGTGGCGGAAATTGAATGATTCTGAAATGATATGGAATAACGTTGAATTTAAAGAGCTTGTAACTAGTTCAAGAAATGGCTTTACAGGTCGACCAAATGAAGATGGAATAGGTATACCGAGATTAGGCATCACAGCTGTTACACAGTCAAATTCAATATTAGCAAACGTAAATGACTATAAATACATTGAAATTCCCAAAGAAAAGGAAGACACATACAGATTAAAAGAGGGGGATATAGTTGTTTGTCGACAAAATGGAACTTTGGATTATGTAGGGAAATTTGCACTGGTTAAAGACCCAATTGACAGGTTAATATTTTCTGACTCGCTAATCAGGATTAGAATTAATGAAAATGAACTTTTACCAAGATATGCTGTATATTTTTTCAATTCATTCGGTCGCAAGGAAATCGAAAAAAAATGTGCAACGACTGCTGGCAATTACAGTATTAATTCGACAAGTATTAAGTCTATCGAAATAGTCTATCCAACAAAGGAAGAACAAAAACAGGTCATTTTTGAAATTGAATCCCGCCTTTCGGTATGCGATAATATTTTAGTCAATATAGATGAAGGTCTGGTGAAAAGTGAAGCGCTACGCCAAAGTATCCTCAAACAGGCCTTTGAGGGAAAGCTTCTGAAGGAAGAAGAGTTGGAAGTTTGTAGGAAAGAAGCAGATTGGGAACCTGCGGAAGAGTTGTTGGAGCGAATAAAAACGAAAAAAAAGAATTGAAAGAAGTATGAGTAATGAATCAAGTATAATCTCAAAGGTATGGAGTTTTGCAAATGTACTCCGTGACGACGGTGTTAGTTATGGTGATTACTTGGAGCAGCTTACATACCTGCTGTTCCTAAAGATGGTTGATGAGTTTGCTAAACCACCTTACAATCGTGAAATAGTAGTTCCTGAAGGTTGTGATTGGGAAAGCTTGAAAGGGAAAAGAGGTGCAGAACTGGAATCACACTATACTAGGTCACTGCGTGAACTCTCGAAAGCCAAAGGTACTCTCGGACAAATCTTTGTTAAATCACAAAATAAGATCCAGGATCCTGCAAAGCTCTACAAGATCATCGATATGGTGGACAAGGAAAAGTGGAGCATGATGGGAGCAGACCTAAAAGGTAAAATTTATGAAGGCCTTTTGGAAAAAAACGCAGAGGATACCAAGTCGGGTGCGGGTCAATATTTTACCCCCAGAGCATTGATTAAGGCGATGGTAGCCTGCGTTCAACCCGAACCCATGAAAACCATTACAGATCCGGCTTGTGGTACAGGCGGATTTTTCCTGGCGGCATATGATTACATTGTATCAAATGCTGACCTAAATCGAGAGCAAAAAGAGTTTTTGAAGAATAAAACCTTCTACGGTAATGAGATTGTCGCCAACACCCGTAGGATGTGTTTAATGAATATGTTTCTCCACAATATTGGTGAAATTGACGGTGAAACCTTTATATCATCCGCTGATGCGTTAGTCGCAGATGAAGGGAAGAGATTTGATTATGTACTCGCAAATCCACCATTTGGAAAAAAGTCGAGTATGACTTTCACCAATGAAGAAGGCGAACAGGATAAAGAAGACCTGGTATATAATCGGCAGGATTTTTGGGCGACCACATCCAACAAACAGCTTAACTTCCTTCAGCATATCCGTACCTTGCTCAAGGAAAACGGGGAAGCAGCAGTTGTTCTACCAGATAATGTATTATTCGAGGGTGGTGCAGGTGAAACTGTTCGAAAACAAATGCTTCAATCTACTGAGCTTCATACCATATTAAGATTACCAACAGGTATATTTTATAAGCCGGGTGTAAAAGCAAATGTTTTATTCTTCGACAATCGCCCGGGAGCTAAAGACGCATGGACAAAAGATGTATGGATTTATGACTACCGTACAAACATACACCACACCTTGAAAAAGGAACCCATGCAGTTTG
>JAFGSC010000297.1 GCA_016934875.1 Candidatus Atribacteria bacterium | reverse complement strand
CCCATTGTTACCAAAGAGGATACACCTTATGCATTCGGCAAAGCCAATGTTATCCGTTTCAGAGAAGAAAAAGAAGTATTTGTTGATGCCTTTGAGACCAAACTTGCTGCTGACTATTCATCTGAAAATGAAGATGTTTGCATTATAGCCTGCGGACCCATGGTGGCAGAGGCCATGCGGGCTGCCTATATCTTAAAGAAAGAGTATAACCTTGAAACCAGGATACTCAACGTTCATACGGTCAAACCCCTGGATAAAGAGAGCGTTCTTCAAGCTGCTGAAGAAATCGGACTGGTAATGACTGTGGAAGAACACCAAAAGGGTGGATTTGGTAACATCATTGCCGGCGTAATTGCCGCCGGTAAAAAGTATAACGCTCCCCTGTTATTGGAGATGATGGGCGTGGAAGATCAATTCGGTTTATCCGGTGCCCCTTGGGAACTGCTTAAAACCTTTGGGCTCACTGCCGAGCATATCGCAAAAAGAACGAATGCATTAAGTGAAAAAAAATAGCTAAATAGAATAAAAGTATTTTAGTGGAGTGTTCTTTAGCAACCTTTTTGTTAACGCTTCTTTATATATTTTCGATGTTTTGTTTTTGAAGATTTTAATTTTAATCTTATATTAGTAGAAACTAAAATCTTTATTTTTCTCACAGGAAGATTATTATATATATATTCCTAATATAAGAATCGTAAACAACTATTCTGCCTTTTTAGCAATTTTAATAGTGAGCTTGATGGTTCAAGCTCACTATTTTTGCATTGAGAATTTATTAATTATAATCAAACAGAAGATAGTTTTGTTGCTTAATTAACCCTTCTTAATATATTCCTACAAATTTGCACAATAGTAATATTTTCAACACCACAATAACCTAAAAAGTCAATTGATTTCTCTTAATGTTACATTTAGAATTACTTAACTCGATATAATGAGTAATGAGAAAACTTCTGTAACTAAAAATCTATTTTTTTAGATGAAGTATTTCCATAAAAACCATTTTTATCAAATGTTACATCAAATTCTTATAGTGACCAATAGCATTTAATAAAGCTAAGTTTAATTTTTTTTATACATTTCCAAATAATTGAGAATTTTATTTGTTGTATTTGGAAAAGTTTCGAGCTTACTTAAACATTCTTATTTGTATTGTATAGCTTTAAATAATATTTAGTATAGAGATTTTTATAGGTATCTTTTATATTATCTTCAAGCATAATATTGATTTTTTCTTTTTGTAAAGGTAATCCATAATTGGGTGACAAAAATAAAATCTTATAATTATCGTCTTAACCTAATTTTTTTTATTTAAAATAAACGAAAAATATTTGACAGATTAAATAAATTATTTTATTATAACAGAAATACCATTGGTATACTAAGGATAAAGATATATGAGAAATAAAAATACCATTTATAAAGGATTAAAAAAAGAAATAATGTCAGGAAAATTATTGCCTGGAAGTAATTTAGTTGAGCGTGAGATTAGTAATGAATATAGTATAAGTAGAACTCCTGTAAGAGAAGTTTTATGGCGATTAGCATCTGATGGTTTGCTTGAACAAGAGTCTACAGGAGGATACATAGTAAAAAAGATATCATTAGAGGAAATATTTAATATATTTCAAACTAGAGAAGCCATAGAAGGTATGGCTGCAAGACTGGCTTGTCAAAAAGGTGACGATAATTTTTTTTCAAATATAAAAGAATTAGGAGAAAGAATTAAAGAAATTGATATTGAAAAAAAATCTCAGGAAGGTGTCTTTTTTGGAAGAAAGTTACATGATTTAATCATTGCTACGGCAAATAATGTTTTTTTATTAGAAATATATAACAAATTAAGAGATCTTGCTGCTTTAACAAGAAATATTACAAAAAAATCAGTTTTGATTGAAAAAAAATCTCAAGAATCACATTTGCTTATTATTAATTCTCTTGAAGAAAAGGATGAAGAAAAAAGTGAGTACTATATGCGTGAACACTTGAGGATTACTTGCCGGATGATGGTTGATTGTTTTTATCCAAATCTTTTCAAATAAAGAAAACAGTAAGTATTATAAAATTTATTAGTATGAATTTTTAAGAAAAAGTATTATGGAATAGATATTTCTATATTAAGAATATCAATTATTGATAGATGACGTCACGGGAATTTAAAAGAACACACGGAGATTTTAATGCCATAAAAAACAAAGATAGCAAGAGTACTCGCAAGCAAGTGTATCATCATTTATCCGACGTTGAAAAAGATCTATTAAGAAATTAAAGGAGCACGTTATGCAAGAGTCAATGTCTAAATTTATGAAAGTAGGATTAATTCATTTTATGGCTTATCCCCAAGTTGTAGAACAAAGGTGCTGAAAATTACATATTAAGAAATTAGGAGGTGATACTATAATAAATTTAAATTAGTTTTGCAAAAGCAAGAAAGTTATAAGCTGGAGAAGTAAAAAATTTGTTAATATGAGCATGAAAAGTAAATCTATTAAATATTATAATTTAGGAGGGTATCTTAAAATGAAGAAGAAGATTTTTTTAATTTTATTGGTGGTTATAATGGTATTTGCTTTTTTTATTAACGGTTCAGCAAAAGCAACATATGTGTTAAGATTTGGTCATGTTCAAACCGAGAAGGATCTTTTTAACATAGCTTATGAAAAATGGGCTAAAGCTGTTGCCGAAAAGACTAATGGCGATTTACTCATTGAAGTTTATCCAAACGCACAACTAGGTAAGGAAGAAGATGTTCTTGAGCAAATAAGACAAGGTTCGAATGTAGGTTGGCAAACAGATCCTGCCCGGCTAGGCAACTATGTAAATGAATTCTCAGTTCTTTATGCTCCGTACTTCCTTGAAAACTTGGATGAAGTAAAGAAATTGCTGCATTCTAAGGCTATCGGTGAATGGATACAGAAACTTGAAGATGAATTTAAAATTAAGGTTATTTCTTATGCATATGTTCAAGGCTACAGAAACGTTTTCTCCAATAAGCTGGGTAAAAATCCAACTGAGTTTAAGCCTATGTTGATCAGAACTGCTCCCGCTCCGGTTTGGGTTGCAACCGTTAATTCTCTTGGTTGTAAGGCAGTTGCACTCCCTTATTCCGACCTATACAACGGCATTCAAACTAAGATTGTTGACGGCTGTGAACTCCCTTATGCAGCTGCAGCCACACTTAAGGTGTATGAAGTTGCAAAATACATCATTGAGACACAGCATATTTATCAATTAAATATCCAAGTTTGCAGCACTGACTGGTTTAACAAGCTGCCTAAGGATTATCAGACAATCCTTATTGACGAATGCAATAAGGCTGGCTTAGAAGTTTCTGAGCAACTTCAAAAAAATGCTGATGCCGATAGACAGTTTATGATTGATAAAGGCATGACTTACATTCCTCATAAAGATCTTGATGTCAATGCTTTCAAGAAGGCAGGAGCAGCTGTTTATGATGATCTTAAACTTAATGGCGCAAGAGAAGCAGTTTATGCTGAACTAGGTAAAACTATTGTAAAATAATTTCTTAAGATTTTCACAGTGTATACGATTTTGGTTGTTATTTAGGTCCTTATTACTGTCTAATTCTTTTAAAAAAATTGAACAAAAATCATTTTCGTATACGCTGTGAAAATATAAAAAAGTATAACAGGTGTTAATAAACATGAAAATGAAAGATTTCTATATAAAAATGTGTAATATTGAGATTGTTTTAGCTATTATTTGTCTGTTGTTAAGTGTTTTTATTATAGTTATATCTGCGATTATGCGGAAAATAGGAATGCCTATTAACTGGGGATTAGATATTGCACTTTTGCTCTTTACATGGAGTACTTTTCTTGGAGCAGATATTGCCTTTCGTGACGACAAATTTATTAATGTGGATATTCTTTTTCTCAAGATGCCAAAGAGTCTTCAAAGGCCTTTAGAATTAGTTATATACATAACCATTTTTATCTTTCTTTCCGCACTAATATATCTGGGAGCCATTCTGTCTGTTTTTACATGGCCCAGGACATTTCAGGGTATTCCAACTCTCAGCTACACATGGGTTACGCTCAGTGTGCCAGTTTGCTCTTTTTTTATGATTATTACCACAGTAATTAAAATGTTTAAGAAGTTCAATATAAACGCAAAAAGACTAATTGAGTAATCGCTTCACTTAATTGGAAAAGTAGAAACTAATACACAATTCATCACTTATCAGCAGAACTTATTGTCCCGCTAATAGTAGATAGTAAGGAGAGTAGCAATGATATTGGTAGTGATTGTATTCATGATATTATTGATGGTTGGGATGCCTGTAGGATTTTCTATTGCTATATCTGGTACAATGTTTTTTTTACAGCACCCAGAACTTCCAATTTCAACAATAGTTCAGCTTCCTATTTCTCAAACGCAAAATGTAGCTTTGCTGGCTGTTCCATTGTTTATTTTTGCTGGAAGCCTTATGAATTCATCTGGTATTACCAGCCGTTTAATTAAGCTTTCAATGCAACTTGCAGGTCATATGAAAGGTGGTATGGCGCAGGTAAGCGTTGTGCTGAGCACTTTTATGGGTGGGTGTTCTGGCTCATCCAATGCCGATGCAGCTATGGAATCAAGGATTTTGGGGCCTGAAATGGAAAGACAGGGATATCCAAAAGGGTTTACAGCTGTTGTTATTGGCTTTACTTCTCTTATAACGTCAACAATTCCTCCCAGCATAGGAATGATTCTCTATGGTACGGTAGGCGAGGTTTCAATTGGAAGGCTTTTTACTGCAGGTATAGTGGCAGGTCTCATAATGATGTTCATAATGATGTTAACTGTTGCAATTATAGCTAGAGTACGAGACTTTAAACCAGCAAGAGAAACAAAAGCAAGACCTAGAGAGATTTTTTCCTCTTTAAAAGAAACGATATGGGCTCTAATATTTCCCATTGTTCTATTGGGTAGTCTACGCTTTGGCTTATTTACACCTACTGAGGTTGGTGCCTTTGCTTGTGTATATGCACTTGTAATTGGGTTCTTTGTTTACAAGGACCTGAACTACGAAATTCTTGTAAAAACGCTCAAGGAGTCCATTAGGGATATTGGTGCAATCATGTTCATGATTTCCATGTCTGCTATCTTTGGTTATGGTATTCCAATGGATAAAATTCCGCAAAAGATAACAGTATTTATTATTGGAATCACAAGCAATCCTATATTAGTTATGGTTATCATTATCTTTTTCCTTGTACTATTTGGCATGTTCATGGAGGGATCTATTGTTATTATTTTGCTTACTCCCATCTTTATACCATTGGTAAATAGTGTTGGGGTAGATCTTGTATTATTTGGAGTGATTGTGTGTGTAGTGGTAACTATGGGGATTTTAACTCCACCTGTGGGGATAGCGATGTATATTGTCTGCGGCACCTTAGACTGCAAATTACAGGACTACTTAATCGAATGCATTCCGTGGGTGTTTGTGGTTTTGTTAATAGTAGCAATATATATGTCTATACCAGATATAATTCTTTTTCTCCCTAACCTTCTTTATGGGTAAGATGGACTTAAAAGATATATAAAATTTATTAAAGTTTGTTTTAAGAATTATACAAAATACAATTGTTTAATTATTCAAGGAGATTATGTTTTGAGCAATATTTTAGTTTTCAGTGCGCACGCAGCAGATTTTTGTTCCCGTGCAGGTGGTACAATAATTAAATATATTAATAAAGGCTATACGGTTCACATAATAGATCTTACTTATGGTGAAACAGGGGAATCGGCGCAATATTGGAATTTCACAGGAAATCCTAATGTAGAGGATTGCAAAAAGATTAGAAGAAATGAGGCTGAAAAAGCTGCTGCTGTTATGGGTGCAACCATTGAATTTATGGATTATGATGACTATCCTCTTATTATTACTCGTGGAAGAATTAAGGAATTATCTTTTAAGATTCAGAAGCTGCGTCCCGAGATCATACTTACTCATTGGGATAAGGATACTTTTAATGAAGACCATGCCACCACTTCCCGCGCTGTGATAAGTGCAGTAACATGTGCAACCGTTCCTGGAAATCAGCCTGGTATAAAAGCACATATATTTCCGGATATTTTCTTTTTTGAAAGCTCAGTTCCTCACACAGAATTCAATGAATTTCGAATTGATCACTACATAGATATTACCGATGTTTATGATAAAAAGGTAAAGGCACTTGAATGTTTTGTCTCTCAACCGTTTCTTATTGAGTTTTACGAAAAATATGCATTGCAGCGAGCGGCTCAGGCAGTTGACTGGACAAAGAACAATAATATAATCTATGCTGAGGGCTTTAAACGCTTTGTACCCTGGGTAGGAGATATCTTTCCTCAAAGGAAACTAATTTCTCTTTCTCCTAAATATTCACTCTAATCATAAGTTAGAAAGAAAGGAGCAATGACAAATGAAACTACTTAAGTACCCACAGGACAGTGCAACACTTAAGAACATTATCTCTAAAATTGATTATTCCAATGCATTAATTCCTAACTGTACCAGGAAACTTCTGGAAAAAACCTGTAATGAAGCTTTAAAATATGGCTTTGCTGCTGTTGCAGTTTTTCCGATTTGCATAGGATATGTTGCAAAACGTTTGAAGGGTTCCCCAGTTAACTCTCAAATTGCGGTAGGTTTCCCCTGCGGAAATCACTTTACAGAGGTTAAGCTAAAGGAAGCTGAAATGGGCTTGGATTTAGGCGCAAAAGAGGTTGACATGGTTATGAATATATCCAAGTTTTTCGATAAAGATTATACCTTTGTTAAAAACGAAGTACGTCAGATGGTTGAACTTGCAAAGGGCTATGATGTAGGTGTTAAACTGATTATTGAAACTGGATTCCTAAACGATGAACAGAAGCTGATTGCTGGTGAAATTGCAGTTGAGGCAGGTGCACAATTTATTAAAACGTGCACCGGATTTGGTCCTGGCAGAGCAACCCTTCATGACCTTACCCTTTTAAAGGATACTTTTGGAAATAAGATTAAGCTTAAGGCAAGTGGTGGAGTTGCATCCCTTGAAGATGCACTGGGCTTCATCGAGATTGGAGCAAGTCGTTCCGCTGGACGTTATAACATGATTGAGCAATTAGATGCAATTGGCTATCAGCCGTAGTTACCTTTTATTTTTTAAATGAATAAAACAGAGGTTTAAAAATTCATTGATACATATTTTTGGAAACCAAGATGAATATTTCAAATTAACAAAGACTAGAATCGATGTTTCTACACTTAGAATGGTTGGTTATGATTGTCTTTGAAACGGGAGAATCTTTATAAAAACGACAAAGCTTGATACTTATTGTAATAAAACAGTTCAAATATTAAATTAATAAAGATAGGTGTTATTGACTTTTGAATATAATTCCAAGTTAATGAATTCTTTAATCACATGGTTAATAAAATTAAGACAGAGAAAGGTAATTGAAATGATTAATGCACCATCAATAGCTAATTGCGACTTTTTAAAGATGGGTAAACAAATTGATGAGCTTATTGCTGGGAATGTAACATTTTTACATATTGATTTAATGGATGGGAATTATGTTCCTAATTTGTTTTTACCAACCAGTATAGTAAAGGCAATCAAAACAAAATATCCTAATGTTATTGTGGATGTACATTTAATGGTGAATAACCCAGATAATTATATAGATCTACTTAAGAAATATGGGGCGGATTACGTAAGTTTTCATATAGACAGCACAAGTTTTGTAATAAGACTTCTTATCAATATTAGAAACAAAGGAATGAAGGCAGGAGTTGCTATAAATCCCTCACAAAGAATAGATATCATCGAGCCTTTTATTCATTATCTCGACTATGTAGTTTTGATGACAGTTGAGCCTGGATTTGCGGGTCAAAAATTTATGGAAGGGTCTTTGGAAAGACTGGATGAGTTAAATAAGCTGAGAAAAAAAACTAATACTAATTTTTTAATTTCTATTGACGGAGGAATAGATTATCCAAACTCGATAGAAAGCTTAAAAAGGGGAGCAGAAATTTTGGTAACTGGTATATATACAGTGTTTAACCAGCCAGATGGCCTAACTAATGCATGCATACGTTTTGAAAAAGAAATGAGCGGTATTAAGTAAAAAAATCTTGTGTATATAATTTGAAATTAGTATCAGATGTCGCAACAGAAGAATATGAAGGCGTGATTATTCCGGGTGATTTTTATCGTGATTATTTAAGTCGAGATGAGGCGAAAGTTAATTTAACTGATTATAACAAATACACATTTTAATATATATATTTTTAGAAGCACAAATTTATTATTATATGGAGGTAATTATGATTTATAAAAAATTTGGCAAATTAGATGTGGATATTTCGATTATTTCATTAGGAGGGCATGAATATTTACCTTCAGGAGCTTCACGAGGTTTTAATGAAAATTTTAAACTTGCAACACAGCCAGATTATATATTTAAGGGATTTGGGCAAGAAAGTAGAAAGAAAGTATTAGCTACAGCTTTTGATAATGGAATTAATTTTTTTGATGTTACACAGGATACAGAAAAGGAAGCGCTTGGTAGAAATTTAAAAGAAATAAAAATACCATATGAAATATATATTCAAACTAGGCCAGAAGGTATGGGTTATACATACGATCAAAATAACGTGAAAATGGCTAAGTATGATTTATTAAAAGTTGAAATTCAAAGAATATTGAAAATGTTACAGCGCGATCAGATTGAATTTTTAAACATTCCATTCATGAAAGCAGCTTTGGATTATGATGTGGAATATCTTGATAAAATTAAATATAATATAGAGACCTTAAAAAAGGAAGGGTTAATTCGTTTTGCTTGTGCTGATACTTTTTCGGGTGAATATACCTATTTGAAACAAATAGAAGCTGATTGTTTTGATGGGGTTTATATTAATTTCAACTTTGGTGATTACCAGCCTGAAAATAAAGTCCTTCCAACAGCTAAAGAAAAAGGACTGGGTGTAATTGCTCGAGAAGCATATATGAAAGGAAAACTGTTCAAAATGGCTGAAGAAATCGGTTTTACTGATAAGCCAAAATTGGCTAAGGCGGCACTTAAATGGTGTTTGGCTCACGATGAGGTTACTACGGTAGTATATGGCACCGGGAAAGCAAATCATCTCCTTGAGGCCTTAAGTATTTTAAATAATTTAGAAATAACCGAAGAAGACTTAGCGATTGTAGAACAGATTAAACAATCAAACCTTTTTAAAGAATTCGAAACTCAAAAAAATAGCGAATTTGTCGGATAATAAATTTAAAAGGAGAATTATAAAAAATGACTATCAGAATGGAAGGCATTATCCCGCCATTGGTAACACCGTTTGCAAAAGACGGTTCAATTAACGAAAATATGTTTAGAAGAATAATTAATAACGTTATAGATGCAGGTGTGCATGGAGTATTTGTTGCTGGAAGTCAAGGAGAGTTTTTTTCACTGGAACGGCAAGAAAGAATTAGGTTGTTCGAAGTGGCCGTTGAGGAAGTTAATGGGAGATTACCAGTCTATGCAGGTACTGCAGCAGTTACCACATCAGAAACGGTTTTACTGACAAAAGCCGCTGAGAAATCGGGTTGTGATGCGGTCTCAATTATTTCTCCTTTTTTTATTACACCCAACGGACAAGAATTATATAAATATTACAAAACGGTTGCAGAGATTACTAATTTGCCAATATTACTATATAATAACCCTAACCGTACTGGATATGACATTCCAATTGACACAATCAAAAAATTGGCTGAAATCGATAATATCGTTGGTATGAAAGACAGCAGTGGCAACCTCACATATGTAAATGAAGTAATTCGCACTACTGGACCTGATTTTCATTTTTTTTGCGGACGGGATACAGTCATATTTAATGTTTTAACTTCGGGAGGCAGTGGTGCAGTCCCAGCTTCTGCTAACGTGGCGCCTAAATTAATTGTTGATTTATATAACTATGTAAAAAGCGGAAATTATGAGGCAGCCCGACAAGCACAGTTTGACCTGGCTCCATTAAGAATGGCTTTTAGTTTAGGAAGTTTTCCAGTTGTTATAAAGGAAGCTTTGAGTATTTTAGGTTTTGATACAGGTGGGGCAAGAGCACCAATTCAGTCTTTAACCCCCCAGAATCATAGGCGATTAGCTGAAGTTTTGAAGAAGATGAAATTGATTAAATCATCAGAATCAACTAAACAAAGCAAAAGTAGATACTATTAAAAAGTTCGAGTAATATAATTGAGTGCAAAATATTATTACACGGTATCTCCTAGAAACTAAAATTTTAATGCTCGCTTTAAAAGGAGAAAATCTATAAAGAGCAATCCAATGAATAACTTTAGGTTATTTAAATTTTTTCTCTTCGTGTAACCTAAGTTATGAGGATTTGAACAAATTTAAGCAATTAATCAAATAAAGAGGAGTGAATAATATGCTTGTTAAAAAGATTACCATTACAACCGAAGATCTTAAAGTGGGAGCCAGTTTAAATGATAGTAAAACTGCACAAAATATTTGGGATGCACTCCCCATTGAAGGCAAGGTAAATACCTGG
>JAFGSC010000039.1 GCA_016934875.1 Candidatus Atribacteria bacterium | reverse complement strand
AGACAAACCTGCTTTCTGTGCTAAAACACCACAAGCAAACCCTAACGGCAAATAACCTAAACAAATTGGGATTGCAGCACTAAAGCTCTCTTTTAAGTTTCTTTTTATTTGTTTTATCGACTGAATAATTCCACTCTCTATTAGATTTAGCAATTAACCATACCTCTTTTAAAAAATTAAAGGATTAGATTTTAACGGGCTGGCCCCTTTTATCTTTTCAAGACTGGCATTTAGGAAAGATAAGGGAGACGTTTCGTTTATCATTTTTTTAAATTGACTCAGCTAGTTCTTCTCTGACAACACTACTGTCAAACCATAAATTCATCTTTTTTAATTCATGCCTTAAATAAAAAACAGTAAGGATAACCGCTAGAACATCAGCAATCGGATAAGAAATCCAAATTCCCATAAGACCTAATCCAAAGACTCTTGGCAAAATAATGACAAGTGGTATAAAAAGCAATATCTGTCTAAGCAGGGACAATATCAAGGATGGGACTGCTTTCCCCAATGATTGAAAAAGAGCAGCAGCAACAATTTGAATACCGATTAAGGGAATCATGGAAATAACAATTCTTATTATGGGAGCACCTTTTTCAACGACTTCACTTTCTGATGTGAAGATGTTAAACACAAGCGAAGGGAATAATTCGATAAAACACCATCCAAGTGTTGCCATGACTGTAGTAACCAAGATAGTTATTTTTAAAGTCTCTTTTACCCGTTCATATTTTTTAGCACCATAATTAAATCCGATAATAGGTTGCATTCCTTGAACAACGCCAAACAGGGGCATAAATACAAACATGGTTACTCTTTGAAGGATCCCAACAATAATTAAAGCAACGTCTCCTCCAAAAAAACTTAAAGTGGTATTGACGATAATACCGGCTATTCCACCGGAGATATGCCTGAAAAAAGAAGCCATACCTACGGTAACAATTTCCTTAATAATAGATATACTCGGTTTTAGATGATGGAACCTTACCCTTAACGAACTCTTACCACTATATAAATAGCGTATCACATAAAGAAAAGCAAAAAACTGAGCAATAATGGTTGCCAGTGCAGCACCTTTTACCCCTAATTTAAATACAAAGATAAATATTGGATCTAAAATAATATTTGACCCTGCGCCGATGAACATAGAAATCATGGCTACCTTGGCATTTCCTTCTGCTCTGATCAAATTATTGGTCGACATGGCAAAAGAACGGAATACGCTTCCGTAAAATATAATGGTGATATAATCCCTGGCATATGGCAATATTGTATCGGTTGCTCCGACAAATCTTAGTAAAGGTTCAGTAAAAGCTAAACCTAATATGGCGATAATTGCACTAAAAATCACAATAGAAAAGAACGAATTACCAGTTACATTATCTGCTCTTTCAACATTATTGGCGCCCAGACTTCTTGAAATAGCGGAAGCTGAACCCATTCCTATCATGATAGCAAAAGCCATTATAATCATTTGAATAGGGAAAGATACAGTCAATGCACCAATGGCTATTGCACCTACCCCTCTTCCTACAAAAATAGTATCTACTAAATTATATAATGCATTCCCAATCATCCCCATGGATGCGGGTACAGATAGGCTGACTAAAAGTTTGCCGATCTTCTCTTTTCCCAGTCTAGCACTCATTTCTCTCATAAATTTTCTCCTATTGTAATTTCTTCATTATTTTATTCGTACTTAAGCATTTGGCATCAAGTTTTAGTATTTTTTTTATCGCAAACGACACGATTTAGAATCTCTAAACCCTTAATAATATTCTTTATTTCCTGCTCGGAAAGTTCTTTAAGTAAACGAGTAAAATATTTTTCCCTTTTCCGATGAAATTCCTGGCATATTTCTTGACTCCCCTTGCTCAAGTAAATCTTTACTACTCTTCTATCATCTTTGTTGCGTTTACGCTCTATGATTCCCTTCTGTTCGAGGCGATCTAAAATGCCTGAAACAGTACTATCGGATAATCCCATTTTCTCGCTAATATCGCTTACTTTTTGTTTTCCGTTTTTAGCCAATATAGAAATAATAGAAAGTTGGGGAAATGTAAAACCTGAATCCTGCATTAAACTATGAAATTCATGTCTCAAAGTTCTATTAAAATTTCTATTCAGGCTAATAATTTGCGAAATACTTTCGAATTTCAACATTTAAAAATTCCCTCCAATTTTCTTTTATATTTTGCATAATAATATTTCGTATAAGAAGTATTATAAAATAAAGATAAATCTTTGTCAAATATTAACAGATAAAATATTGTATAGTATAAAGTATTTGGTATATAGTCCAAGATAAGATTCGGATAGAAATTGTGGGAAAGAACGGTCCATAGCATCGAGAATTGAGTATATAGAAAAAAGAAAAGATGTGGGTTGGTATTTCAGACAAGCGTAGAAAATTTTTTGCGGGATTATATTATCAGAAAAGAGTTTATTACTCTCTTACTCTGTCTTTCCCCTTGAAACATTCTTCCTATTTAATTATGTAATAGTTCTTTTAGTAAACTCTGTGGGTTTTCCCAAAGTATAAGAATTGCCCCATCGGTGTTTTTT
>JAFGSC010000296.1 GCA_016934875.1 Candidatus Atribacteria bacterium | reverse complement strand
GTAGATTTTTTCTTTGGCTTTTTCATCAGCTTTTTTAAAATGATTGACTAATACAATAAGGGCAAATAAGCGCTCTTCATGAAAGGGTGACTGAAGAAATTCAGAGGCTATTTCGATCGATATCGTCCTGTATTTCCTGGCTATCTTTCTAACATCAGGCACTCGAAGACCCAGAAAGATATCTCCCTCACCATATTCGCCTTTACCGGTTTTGAAGTATTTCTGTGAGTGGTTAGCTCGCTTGAGGCTGCTTAATTTCTGAAACTCTTCCTTTATAGCTTTAATCATCTTCTACCTTTTTTCAAAGATAACAATCAGACTTTACTTTTTGAATATCTCTATGCACAAAGTGATTTTGTAAGTAAAGGAAAAAACCACAAAAGCCTGGGTTGATTATTCATACTCATTGTTCTCATTACCTAACGAAATGAATTACCCTGCACGCACTCCTCTTCAAAAATGTGATTGATATTAAGCAAATATATGTGTATGCTTTTTATTACAAAAGTAAGCTAAAATCCAGATTGTTAATTATAGCCTTTTCCCATCCATTAGCCTAAAATATTTATATTAATGGTTTCTCAAAAATTCCCTTGTAGAAATCACTTCAACTCCCTGTTTTTTTAAATAAAGGTTACAATCTGAAACGATTTTTTCCGCGTTTTTCTGGAAAGTGCTATGCCCATCACTGATTAATGTCACCGGAAATCCTGCCTCTAATGCGCCAAAACAGGCTGCTTTGATACAAACATTAGAAATTAGGCCAGTTATGATAACTTTTGTTACTTGATACTCCTTAAGCAATGACAAAAAATGTGGCTCCCGAAAGACATTGAGATTTCTTTTATTGATAATAATGTCCTCTTTTGATAAATCCAGTTCTTCACAAATCTGCCAGCCATCAGTATTTTTTTCTAAAAAGGACTTGTTGGTATGTCGAATAAAAAATATGGATTTCTTATTTTTACGAAAAAAACTTATTAAGTTATTTACATGATGAATTAACTCTTGCTTATGAAAAACTTCTCTGTTTAGCAGGCCTTCGTTTTGCATGTCAACTACCAGCAATGCTTCATTGTATTGCATATTTCCTCTATTTCTATCTTTAATACAATGTTTCATTTATCTTATCATAATATTCAGTATGCAAATAGCACATTTATGCTATTTTTTACCAGGAGTTAGATGCATTTTTTTTAACATCATTGATGACAGAATTTGTACTCACATAGGCTGAGGAATAGGTAAGTCAATTAATGCAGACAAGATCTAAAAAACCAGAAATTTTCACTGCTGTAGGTTTTTTCCAGCTCAAAATTAATAATCGATCTGTTTGTCTTAGCAGAGCCTGATGGTTCAAATGATAATTTGGGTCAAGATATTTTGTGTATCTGTATTTATTTTAACTGTGGTTACCTGAATTACCAAAATAATATCGATAATACTACTTGAAAAAGCTGGGTCGGAGGCTAACCAGCAAAATAAAAGCACAATAACCTTTTTAAAGTTTTCCAAGCCGTCAATAGATTTTCTTTTCTTAAAAAACAACTTTAGTCTATCTAATTCCAGGTATTTCCTTTGGTTAAATTATGATCTCTTTCTAATTTAATAAAACCTTTATATTTTTGTATTCTACCTCTCATAATCTTTCTATTTATCTTAACAGATTAGGCACAAACAAAATAATTTGAGGAAAGTAAGTGAGTATGACTAAATCAATGAGCAATACAATGATATAGGGTAACACGGCTTTTGATATTTTCTCAATAGATATACCTGTGATACCAGAAACAACAAATAAATCAAGACCAACTGGAGGAGTAATACAACCGATAGCTAAGTTTACTATCATGAGTACTCCTAAAAACACTGGGTCTATTCCGTATGATAAAGCAACTGGAAGTATAATAGGAACCAATATAACTACTGCCGCAGAAGCATTAATTAAGGTGCCTACAAACAATAATAATACATTTAAAAGCATTAAAAAAACAGTAGGATTATCACTAATCGAGCTCATATATGTAGCTACTTTATGTGGAACCTGAGCATTGGTTAATATCCAACCAAAAAGATTCGCGCCCCCCACAATAAACATAATCAATGTGGTACTGATTGTGGCTCTTAACATTACTCGGGGCAAATCTTTTAATTTTAGCTCTTTGAAAACAAACATACCTATAATTAAACCATATACTGCTGCTACTGCTGCAGCCTCAGTAGGAGTAAAAATCCCACCATATATGCCTCCTAAAACAATAACAGGCATCATCAAAGCTAAAATGCTGTCCTTAAAAGATTTTAATATTTCAATAAAATTAAACTTTCCTTGGGCTTTGATACCCTTCTTTTTACAAAGAAAATAACTTAGAATACACATCGTTATTCCCATAAGTATTCCGGGGGCAAAGCCACCTAGAAATAGATCCCCAATGGATACTCCGGCCGAAACACCAAACACGACCAGGGTAATACTGGGAGGTATAACAATCCCTGTAGTTCCACCTGCAGCTATAATTGCCGCAGAAAAAGTTTTTTCATAACCAGTTTTTTCCATTTCATCCAATAAAGTAGCCCCTAGCGCAGCGGTTGTTGCTGCAGAAGAGCCTGATATGGCTGCAAAAAACATCCCTGCCACTGCTACCACTAAAGCCAATCCACCTCGAATAAATCCTACCAATGAATTCGCAAAAGATATTAATCTTTTTGTGACTCCCCCTGAAGACATGAATGAACCGGCTAACATAAAAAATGGAACTGCTAGAAATGAAAATGAATCTATAGCGGTAAACATACGCTGTGGTACAACAATTAAAGGAATTTTCATGATATCATATAAGACTATCGCTGAAGATAATCCCAGTGCAACCGCAATTGGGGCTCCCACGAGTAACAAAATGGCAAAACTACCAAATGTTAACCATAATAACAACTTTCATCACCTCGCTAATAAAAATATCATCAAAAAACTAATTTTCTCCAAAAAGTCTTCCATGCTTAGCCTTTTTCTTTTAATGTATCATAAATAAGTATTAGTAAATTACATAGCATGACAAATGCAGATACAGGTATAGCTAAATAAACATAAGACATAGAAATTCTTAGTGCCGGAGACAACTGATAAGAACTTATCACCATCATTCTTATACCATAATAAAATAAAATAAAAATAAAAATAATCGTACAACAATAAGCGAAAATTTTTGTATACTTTGCCAATTTCCCCTTTAGGTGATCAGTTAAAGCTTCCATTATAATATGCCCATTATTTTTTGAGACTACAGCAGTTCCAAAAAATACCGTGTATACAAATAAATACCTCGCTAATTCTTCTGAAAAGGTCAGTGAGTGCTGAAATACATAACGAAATATCACTTGTATAAAGATGATGACCAGCATGGCACCAATGGAAACAACTGATATAGACTGTAAAACCTTATTAACAATATCCAATAGTTTCCTCAAAGCCTTATCTCCTTTTAACGATCATTTGATCACTCTTCCTCTTTGCACGAACTGAAGTTTAATAATTATTACTTATATTCACTATAATTTTAGTTTTACTTATTTTCCCTTGCCCCTGCTTTGAAATCTAATACAAACTCATTTGAAGAGATCCTAACAAAGTGGTCCTTGAATATTATCTGATGAGCCAACCATCTTCAATATAACCTTCTTAAAGATGCTTATTTTATACAATTTACTTAATTTGCCTATGGATGAGATGAAAAGTGGGCAATATAGAACTTCCGGAGAAATGCAAAACAACATATCCCTGTAGTCCATTGCCCACTAAAGTCTAATTAAAAAACATTATAGAAATTTCTCATAGCCTACACATTCTTCAGGTGCTATATTAACAATGCTATCAATAAGCGGCTGCCCTACTTCTTCTTTAAACATTCCCCATACGGCAGCCGTTGCTTCTTGGAAAGGTTTCTTGTCAACTTCTATAATTTCACATTTTCCACTGGCTTTAACGTTTTCCCAAAACTCCTTATCCAATGCAACAACTTGGTAACGGTGCCATTCCAAAGCTTCATCACTGCTCTTAACAATTGCATCCTGGTATTCCTTTGGCAGTTTATTCCATGTAATCATGCTTATCACTAGAGGTTCAGCGGAATATGTATGCCCGGTTAAAGAGATATATTTCTGTACCTCAAAAAATCTACTGGTCCAGATATGAGATACGGGATTTTCCTGCCCATCAACTGTGCCCTGCTGCAAAGCAGTATAAAGCTCTCCGAAAGCCATTGGGGTAGGATTAGCACCTAATGCTTTCATCATTTCAATGTAAACCGGTTGTTCCATCACTCTGATTTTCAGTCCCTTCATATCTTCTGGCTTTGTTACAGGTCGAACATTATTCGTGAGATGTCGGACACCATTCTCGTAGAATCCCAACACCTTTAATTGTCTTTTTTCTAGTTCTTTATTCATTTCCATTCCTATCGTATCAAGTGCTTTATAAGTATGAGGAATATCTCTAAATAAGAATGGAAAATCAAAAACAGCCATTTCAGGAAGGAAATTCGCTAAAACTGCAGTGGATGTCATGGTCAAGTCCAAAGTTCCATAAGTTAAACCTTCAACCAGGTCTCTCTGATTTCCTAATTGACTATTAGGAAATACTTGAACCTCCACTGCTCCGTTAGT
>JAFGSC010000295.1 GCA_016934875.1 Candidatus Atribacteria bacterium | reverse complement strand
GGTGGGGAGGGAAGGATTCGAACCTTCGAAGGCGTTCAGCCAACGGATCTACAGTCCGCTCCATTTGGCCACTTTGGTACCTCCCCAAGAGTCAAACTCAGGGCTGGAGCCGATGATCCGCTTCGAACGGATGACCTGCTGATTACAAATCAGCTGCTCTGCCAACTGAGCTACATCGGCAACATAAAACATTATAATCGTTTTTATAAACAGAGTCAATTGAATTTGATGATAAACTCTAATTTTCGCTTAATTCTCTGCAAGGCATTATCAATCGATTTTTCGCTCTTTCTAACTTCGCTAGAAATCTCGTGATAAGTTTTACCTTCAAGAAAAGATTTTAGAACAGAATGCTCTAGTTTTGACAATGCTTTTCTTAACTGGTTTCTTAATTCTTTGAACCTCTCTTGGGATAAAAACAAGGACATTGGATCATTTCCGTTGCTGTCATCGATGGTTTCCAGTAAAGTCAACGCCCGATTAGAATCTTCATGATATACCGGCTGATTTAACGATATGTAGGAATTGAGGGGTAAATTCTTTTGTCTGGTGGCTTTTTTAATTGCACTAATCATTTGACGATTGATGCATATCTCGGCAAAAACCTTAAAGGATGATACTTTTGCACTATCATAATTTCTGATTGCCTTATAAAGCCCAATCATCCCCTCCTGGATAAGATCTTCCTGATCAGCTCCTACCAAAAAATAGGTTCTCGCTTTGACTTTAACGAATCTTTTGTATTGATTGATAATATATTTTTCAGCTAGCGCGTCACCACAATGAGCTAAGTTGGCTAAGCTGTTCTCATCATATTTTTGATACGCCGCAACAGGTTTTTCTTGAAAAACCACCAATGGCAAACCTCCAATAATCAATCGATTGCTAACAAATTCTTGTTAAACTTTTTTCGGTCTTACTCCTTTTGCTGTATCTTCTAAGATAATCCCCTTCTCTTTTAACTGCTGCCTTATTTCATCGGCTGTCTTCCAGTCTTTATTTTCTCTAGCCACTTCTCTTTTTCGAATCATCTCTTGAATTTCTTTTTCCGATATTTGCCCTTGTTCTTGTGTCTCAGAAAGGTATTTCAATCCCAAGACTCCATCACCATACTGATCATAAAAGTCCAAAACGCTTTGCAGAACATCCTTATTTTTTAATCCTTTACTGCTCAGGTACCGATTGGTTTCTTTCGCCAGAAGGAACAAGGTACTTAAAGCAACGGGGGTATTTAAATCATCATCCATTGCCTGAATAAAATTCTTGATTATTTCTTCATTCTTAAGAAGTAGCCCCTCACTTTCAGAATCAATCTCTAAACTAAAATCATTTTGTTGAAGTAAAAAATGAATATTATAAATAAGATTATTCAAGGTTTCCATGCTGTTTTTAGACTGCTCTATTTGTTCTATAGAATAATTCAAAGGACTCCGGTAATGTGCTGAGAGTAAAAAATGTCGAATCACCGAACCCTGGTATCTCTTACAGAGATCTCTGACGGTTAATATATTTCCTAATGACTTGGACATTTTTTGATTTTCTATTTTTAAAAAACCGTTGTGAAGCCAGTATTTTGCAAATTGCTTCCCACTCAAAGCTTCACTTTGTGCAATCTCGTTCTCATGATGGGGAAATACCAAGTCTGATCCCCCTGCGTGGATATCAAAACTTTCTCCTAAATACTTCTCAGACATGACCGAACATTCAATATGCCATCCAGGCCTCCCCTCACCCCATGGACTATTCCAAAAAGGTTCACCTGCCTTGGCTTTCTTCCACAAAACAAAATCATAGGGATTTCTTTTCCGCTCATCAAGCTCAATCCTTGCTCCAACTTTAATCTCATCCAGATTTTGCTTAGAAAGTTTCCCATAATCTTTGAATTGGTTTACATCAAAAAAGACATCCCCGTCTACAGCATAAGTATAGCCTTTTCTCTCTAATCCCTGAATAAATTTGATAATATCAGAGATATGTTCGGTCGCTCTGGGGTAAACATCCGCCCTTCCAATATTTAAGCAATCAGCATCTTGAAAATACTCCCTAATATATTTGTCGGCAACCTCAGAAAATAATAGCCCCATCTCGTTAGCTTTGTTAATAACTTTATCATCGATATCCGTAAAATTGGTGACATATTTCACTTTATACTTCTTGAATTCCAAATATCTCCTGAGCACTTCAAAAATTAAGAATGGCCTGGCATTACCGATATGAAAGAAATTATAAACGGTTGGCCCGCATACATAGATTCCAACCTGCTTATCATTCAGCGGCACAAAAGTCTCTTTTCTTCTGGATAAGGTATTGTATAGTTTTAAACTCAAGGGAGTACCCTCACTTTCAAATCAATGATATATTTTTACGACTTCAACTCTTCATATTAATTACTTTTATCTTGACTCGTATTATTCTTTTTAAAGTAACTTGAATCGTAATTCTTCTTGACGATTCTTTCCTTTATCTTGCCAAATATCATTCTGCCAGCCGGGGTCTGTAAAATACTCGTTACGACAACTTTTACTTTATCTCCGATATTTTTTATTCCGTTTTCAATCACAATCATTGTTCCATCATCCAAATAAGCGACCCCTTGCCCTGCTTCTTTTCCTTCTCTAATAATCTGGGTAATCAATTCTTCACCAGGTAAAATCACCGATTTCAAAGCATTCGAAAGGTCATTAACATTCAAGACTGACACATCCTCCAATTGTGCTAACTTATTCAGATTGTAATCATTGGTCAAAACTTTGGCATCCAATTCTTTCGCTAACCTTATTAATTTTGTATCAACACTCTTCAAATCATGATAATCCTGGCTGACAATCTTAATCTTATTGGTATGGATCTTGTTTATTTTATTGAGTACGTCAAGGCCTCTTCGTCCCCGGTTTCTTTTCAAAGGCTCCGAGGAATCAGCAATAGCCTGCAATTCATTTAATACAAATCGCGGAATAATTAACTCGCCTTCCAAAAAATCTGTTTGACAAATATCAGCAATTCTACCATCGATAATGACACTGGTATCTAATATTTTAGGTTGGTATTGAGAAATTCTTTCTTTTTTCTTAAATCTCCCAATATTTTTTTTATAAAAATTGACTCCTTCTTCCCTCTTTCTCAATCCCAGCGTGATACCCAACAGTCCCAGTGTGACGTTCAAAGTAATTGGTAAATAATTCCCAATAACGGGTATAAAAGATAACGAATAAGCAAGCAGATTAGCGATGATCAACCCGACAATAAGTCCTACAATCCCAGAAAGGATACTTTGGGTAGGAATTTTCAGCATATGATTGATCAGTCTCTCACCCAAACAGCCTAACTTCTTGTAGCTTAGAATAAATAGTATAAATCCAAATAAAATTCCTATTACAATGGAGAATACATAGAGTAGCCACCTTTGTTGAGTAAAAATATCCAAGCTTGTTAGGACTTTAATATCAGGGACGATCTCATAACCGATAAGCCCGCCAATCATGATAAAAAAAATGCAAGTGACTTTTTTTGTTAAACCTGACAATTCAATCAACCTCCCTCTATTCAATTTTAAAGTACTTTACACAAGTAAATCCAAAACTTGACATCACCACCTTTTTAGATATCATAAAAAACCCTATTTAACCTTCTCATAAGCAAATAAATTATAGCATTCGCCAAAAAAGCTGTCAAAAGCGTGGCTTTATCTTTACTATGTCCAATAACTCAGATACATTTTGAATACCTTTGATTTCCAATTGATCAACCTTTGAAACCTGTCTGGCATTCTCAAAAGGAATAATACACTTCTTAAATCCAATTTTCTGGGCTTCTTTCAGCCTCCTTTCACACATACTGACCTCTCTCAATTCTCCCGTTAAGCCAAGTTCACCGAAAACAAATGTATCCAGATCGATTGGAAACTGTTTGCTGCTGCTCATGATCGCCAAAGAAACTCCCAAATCAATAGCTGGCTCACTAACTTTGATTCCTCCGGCAACATTCACATAAATATCCTTAGACTGAAATTGCATTCCTAATCGATTCTCTAAAACTGCAATAATTAATGATACACGATTGTAATCGACTCCTGTCGCAATACGCCTGGGATTGCTTAAGAATGAGGAACTGACCAGGGCTTCAATTTCTACCACCAATGGCCTGCTCCCTTCGAAAGTGACTGTAGTTGCAATTCCCGGCATTGGCTGGTTTCTTGAAGAAAGCAACAGCTTGGAAGGATTTAATACCTCCTGCAATCCCTCGTTCTCCATCTGAAAAATACCCAATTCATTCGTCGCTCCAAAACGATTTTTAATACCCCTTAATAACCTGAACGATTGGAGCCTTTCTCCTTCGAGATAGAGTACAACATCAACCAT
>JAFGSC010000294.1 GCA_016934875.1 Candidatus Atribacteria bacterium | reverse complement strand
TCAATCCACAGGTATCACGCAGCGAAAGCCGACATCATTGCTGCTGTTGAAATCCGGGTCGAATGTGCGACTTGCGGTGAGCAATTGTGTCCATGTACTGCCCCATCCTCCGCCCCTAAGGACCTTTTTGCTGTTGCCATCAGGTCCCGGGGGGTTCCCAGCTGGGGACTCACCATAATAGGTTCCCGAATACCAGTCGTTGACCCATTCCCACACGTTGCCAGCCATATCAGCCACGCCAAACATACTGTTTCCGTCGGGGTAGCTACCCACTGCGTTTGTATCACCTTCGCAAGTGTTTCCGGCATTATTGTCGTAACTGTTAGCCAGCGTACAGGACGGGGCATCACTACCCCACGGGTACGCCTGCGCTTCGCTTCCACGGGCTGCCATTTCCCATTCCGCTTCCGTGGGTAATCGCTTTCCCGCCCACTGGCAATAGGCATTTGCATCCGCCCAGGTCACGTAGATCACAGGGTAATCAGCGTATTCCGGATTATCGAAATACGATTCACGCGTCTCAGACTCCGAGCGGGTTGGAAAGTCGCACCCGTCTGCCGCCACGCATTCAGCATACTGGACGTTGGTCACCTCAAACTGGTCGATGAAGTATCCATCCAGGTCTACAGAATGCAGAGGGAGCGAATCAGCAACGCATGAAAACCCGCCATTTTTCTCAGGGTCGCAACCCATCTGGAACTGGCCAGCGGGTATGTATACCATACCTGGCGGAGCTTCAATCGCTTCAGTGGCGACGGGTTCAGGTGCCCCGGTTGGCGCTGCAGTCGGCGTTGACGCGCAACCAACAAGGAACACCATCACCAAAGTGGCAATCAATACGTGTTTCATAGTATTACTCCTCTCTATCCTTTTTACATTTTAGCGCGAATTTTCGAAATTTAAACAGTAAATTTCTATAAAATCAAAAGGTGAGTTCAGAGATCGAACTCCCCTTTGTGGTATTAAATTTCGTTAGGGCTTTCCCGCAACTTACCCGGATTACAAAACCTTCATAACCACGCTAAACTTGTATTTGTTTTTATTGAGATTTAATTGACATTAAGCAAACTAGTTTTAGGATTTCATATACTATTTTTACTGCATTTTTATTTATATTGCAGAACTAAATGGTAAACCTTTAATATATTTCTCCATAAATTCCAAATCTAGATTCCCATCTGGCATAATAGGTAATTTGATTATTGATGTCTTCATTCTATCAACATGCCATTTTCGCCCGTAATTAAATCTGAATTTTTCTTTCCGAATTACTGTTGTAATAAATAGCCCAATATAGGGATTTAATTCAAATTTCGGGTAAAGAACATTCACATCGTCACAAGCAAAATACGGAATTGGTTGATAGAACGCTTCAGCAACAGATCCATTATAGGTTACTGTAATTGTATTGCCTTCATGATTTGCTTTTTGATTGATATAGTTGGTTACGCCATTATTACTATCAGTTGAACCAATGAATGGTGTATTTCCTGGTTTCATATTTGATTTAGTTAATCGTTTACCTTTTTTAATTTCAAATAACTCATCAAAACTAAATGATTTCCAATTCGTTGGGTCAAACTTTATTGGGGTTGAGACTAAAGGTATTATTAAGGATTCATATCCAATATTCTGAATATTGCTGACCCAATCTGGTATTTCAGAAATTGAAGGAACCAATAAATCTCTTAATGTTCTGTTTGCTTGCCTTCCATAATTGTATCGAAATTTATTTGCTCGTATACAAACACAATAAAACATTAATTCATTAAGAGAAAGATTAAATAAAGGTGTCAGACAATATATATGATAACTTGTATAGAAAGGTTCGGGTTGTAAGAAAGTTGCCAACACTGAACCACCTAAAGCAACTGTTATTATATTACTATTGAATGGTTCTATCTCACTTAATCGCTTAACTTTCGCTGATACACCGTTATTAGTGGCAGTTCTTGATACAAAATTAATGCCATCATCATCCCGCTCGAGCTTATTCAATTCAAGGCTATTTCCATAAACTACTTGAAATAGCTCAAAAATTTTATTCATCAAGATTCTCCTTGAAATCTCTTGACAATTCTAATCCGTTAGAGCCTAAAGCCCGAAAAATAAAATAATTTTTTAATGCTAATTCAAAATCCTGTTCCTTTAGCAGAGAATAGTCTGTTTCCATATAAGCTTCTGCACACCACTCATCAGAACTATCAACCTGTTTTTTTATAGATTGCCCAACAATTTCATCACGATTTCTAAACGAGCTTACCCATTGATTTTTAATTTCATTCCATTGTCTATTTATATCGATTCTACCGTTATGTTTTGTCTTTACAAAACCATCATGCTTCCAGTAACCGAACCACGTTTTCCTGTTAGAGGTAGCATGAGGTATATGCGCAGTAAATACCATGATGCATGTTACTGTTCCAACTGGATAAAATAACTCATCAGGCATTGACATAACCGCTTCAAGTGTATGAAAATTCAATAATTCATCCCTTAATGGATTAGGTGTAATAGCACATGACATAGGCACAATAGCAATTCCAATTGAATTTGTCTCTTCTGATAAACAATCTAGCAAATGTTTTACAAAAACCAATTCATGTAAATCACTATCGCCCTGAGAATAAGGTGGATTTATCATACCAATATTGCATTTATGTTTTTTAATGCCTTCAGTGATTGCTTCATCAAAACAACTACCTTGATAGAGATTGGCTTTTCCATCTCCTCGTAGAATCATATTGCTAGCAGCAAGTGCATACATATTAGGTTGTTGTTCTACTCCAATAAGCCCTTCCCTTTTTATCAATTTTCGTTCTTCATCTGTTTCAGTCTGCTTCATCATTTTATGCATGGCAGCAATAAGAAAGCCACCGGTGCCTGCACAAATATCAAGTATCTTGCTTGATTTCTGAACGTTGGCTAAATCAGCGAATAATTCGGTTATATGCCTAGGAGTCAAGACAATACCTAGAGATTTCTTATCTCCTCCTGTATATTTAAGGAATTCTCCATAAAATTGTCCAACTATATCAAAATCATGGTATTCGTTAATAAAAGGCCATACTTTTTCTTTTAACATTCGAATTAATTCATATAACACCCCTCTCGGGTATTTTAATGCTGTCTTCCCACTTGGTCGTCCTAGTTCAGGGTGTGTAGAAATACTTGAGTAAGGTTGAACCATATTTTGTTTTTTAGCATTTGGAATTTCAGCTCTCTCAATTTCAGTTTTAATTACATGTAACCACTGCTTTTGCAAATCATCCGGTGAATAATCTCCAAATCCTTTTGCGAAAACTTTATCCTTCAAAGCAATTAACGTTCCACTAACTAATAATGGTTTTTCACTTTCAGTTAATTTCGCATAATCTCTCATAAAATCATGTAATTCTCTTGCACACGCCATTAACTCGTCATACCTTATTCTTTGAATGGTTGGGTTATAAGTAGCATTACTAATAAATTCATCCCAAGATAGTAAGGTCCGTATCGGTTGATTGTTTTGATTTATCAATTCTCGATATTTAATGTCTCCTTTAGTAAATACAAAGCTTGAGATCCGAATTTCAGAAGAAGATTCCCCTGAAACAGCGATAGCTATGATGTTAAATTCTTTACAAAGGTTTTTTCCATAATGCAAAACACCATCAACGGCATATTGGACAGGTTGGTTTCTTCTTCCACTCTCATGATTGCGGACATCAGCTTTGCACTCAATGATTATTAAAAAATCCGGTGTACTAGCTGAACTAATAATGAACTCGGGGGCTCCTTTTCCTTTTCCCCCTGTTTTACTAGCCTTCTGTAGTAGTTTCTTAACTGCTTCAATTTCACTCTTTTGTTCTTCCACTCGAATGTCATTTTCATTGTTGTAATATTCTAACACTCTGAGTTTTTCTCTAACAATATTTTCAGTTATACGCTCGTTTGTCATAAATTCCTCCTTACCTTATTAACTGTCTGACAAATTGGCAAGTTTCATTTGCGTTCAATGTGATATTCCCACAATTCCTTTTGCTAGTGTATTTTGGTGGGTGCTTTGTCTAAGTCAGTTTGTGGTTGGTAAATCCAAAAGTTTATTGGATTCTTTGGATCATATGTCTTAAAACCTTTGCTTTTCTCTAATCCAACACCCAATTTTAATTGTTTGAATTTATTATTTAAATAGTTGATTACAATGAATCTGTTTTCTTCGCTGTTTGATCTATTAATAACATTATCACTAAGAATTTCTTCTTCATCAGTGGAAGAAAAATCGATGGCTTCTTGGCCATTATTAGACTTTAGCCAATTGTTATATTTATTAAAATTCCTATGCGAATATGCACCTATTCCTGCAAAAAAATCTGCAACTTGGCAAATTGAGGACTCTTTAGATTTCACTGGAATAATCTCTTGAATATTAAATTCTCTTACTAGAGAATATGCTGTTGAATCTAAATCTGGTAGAGATGGATGGTTTGGTTTAAAATATTGACTTGATGCATTAAGGTATTGATGGACTCCTTTCCAATCAATTAATGAATTTTCGTCAGGGCACAATTTCCATATACTAGTGTCAATCCAACGCTTATGTAAAACATTTATGTAGAGATATCTGTACATATACAACAAATTCGCATTATCGTCTCTACCTTTGACATTACTACGACTATCCTTAATATCCCAAATAAGGATGTCAATTCTCAACTCCTTTGCTAATATTCTTAATATTACTCTATCGATAATTTTTATTGCAGCAATTCTATCTCGTGCTTGTCTTAATTTTTGCCACCTTAATTCAGTTATTCCTGAGGATGATAAAACTTGAAAAAAATCGTTTTCGATCTCTTGGCATTTACCTACTTCAAGAGTCAATAAGCTAATGCTCCTGAATATGCCATCATTGAAACATGATTCATCTGAGAATGCAATGTGAGATATTTGATAGTCTTTCATTATTAAATACTGAAAATTTTTACCTTTTTCATTGAATGATATTAATTAATTATAGTTAATACTAGAATAAGTTATATCTCTTTATCGGTGTTCTTTTACAAATTAGCAAGGTAACATAAAATTAGTATGGTGGATTTCATCATTAATTCAGGGTTATATGGGATTAATTCGGACATTTAAAACTAATGCCTTTTTCAAGGTTTTTGAATAAGCTGGGTATTTTCCCTAAATATTGGATTTTTGTTATTGGAAATAGAAAGTGGCGAGGGTGGGATTTGAACCCACATCCAATGGCTTATGAGTCCACTGCTCCACCATTGAGCTACCTCGCCAGCGCTGAATATC
>JAFGSC010000293.1 GCA_016934875.1 Candidatus Atribacteria bacterium | reverse complement strand
TTGGTAGTCGTATAATTCGTCCAGTCGGCAGCCAGTAAGCCGCTGACACTACCAAGAGAAAGAAGAACTAAAATCAGGAAAATCTTCGGATTTTTCATCAATACCTCAATTCAATTTTCAACTTACCTCGAATCCCGCCCGGCGGAAGCAACTACTGTAAGATTCCCAGTCGCCCAGGCGTCTCTTCCCTATTTCAAAAAATGCCAGGGCTATATTAGTGAATTTGGGCGATAATCGCAATGTGAGTATGATTGCGAAACTCCACATTTTACAATATTTTTAAGTAAAGTGATATGGGTCAAAACCAGGGAGCAAACCTGGCTTGGTTTAATTATCACCCACGAAAGGCACGAAAGAAGCGAAAATTACTATACTAATAATTATCAGAATTTAGCGGTAATATGCACCTGCGAACCAATCAGGCAAGACATTCAACAAATTTTATTGGCATTCATAAAAAACAGGGATTAAATTTTAATGGAAATGAAAACAAATCCGAAAAAGAGGCTTTGATATTAAATTTTTTCATTTAATATGGGGAAATAGGAGTGGGGACTAAGCGAAGATGGTTACACATGTCAATCAAAAATCTGTTAGGTGTTCGTGGATCCAGCAGCTCTTTTTTCAAAAACGAAATAAATGCAGTCTGTTTATTACACCATTTCTGGGAGTATATACCCAATTCGTTAATCCAAGAGTTAGCTGAAATGGCATTCATAACTTTTTATGGAGTCAATAAATTAATTGAGAGGCATTTAGTATGAATATTTATGAGAAACTAACACGTTTTGTTAAGCAGGTTTTTAAAACTACTGTGGAAATATTCCTTGAAGCTTTGAAACTAAGTCCCAACGCTCAAGGATATGTCAGCGGTTCAGTAACTGAACTTCTACTAAAAAAGAAACTTGAGGAAGAATATGGGTTTGAAATTAAAAGAATTAGAGAGAAATGGGAAGGAAGAAAACACCCGCGCCATCATGGCGATTTTTCTTCAGAAAATCCGAAACTTCTTATTGGTATGTAATAGAGTCAAAGGGAGTGAAATCCAATTCAGAAAAATGGCATAAGCTTTACAATTTTAATAACCTAAAAAATTTTTTAATCACTCATTCAGATAAAATTCCATGGATAGATAATACACTTAATGTAGAGGAGCAAGCAACCAACTGGATTTATGCCAAACTGCCTAAGTTCCAAGATGAATATTCATCTAATCTCTACGAGTACGAAGAAATTCAGAAGTACAAGTCCAAACATGAAACGGAGAAGGCCAGAGCCATTGCCGCATTGTGTGGTTATACCCGAGACCAAATCAATGACATGATTGAGAAGCGATTGAATTATGTAATGTCAAAAATAAAAGTCTTGGAAACACACTTTGTTTCAGGCCGATCTGGAATAAGTGAACGGACACAGGCCACTCCACGCAAGGATGAATTCAATGTTATCGCCATTGATGTTGTCATTCGGTATCCCGAGCACAAATTTCTATTTGCCAATCCCCAAAATCTAGAGTCATCGGGAGAGGACCCCAACCACCTACAGCAAAACTATATCATGGGTTTTATTTTCACTAATGAACAAGGCAATCCAATTTTAACTATGACAGATGACTGGTACGAAGATTTAAACGATGTTTATGAAACTTTAGACACTGAAGATTCCATTAACAAAGGCGACATGCAAATTGACAACAGGTATATAGTTCTGGATGAGGAGTAACAAAATGAGAAAAAAAATGAGTAAGAAGAACATATATAAACCTCCTACACAACAAGAGTGGAAAATTAGAGAACAGCAACTTCTCTATTCTGAAGAGAATTTGCTACCACAAAACCTACCATACTTAAAAGAATTACGCCCTACACGCAATCTCTCTGCCATATTCGATGAATGTCATAATTATATATATGCTAATGAAGGATTACTTAAGGATAAGATATTTCACGAAATTGTTAAACTTCTTATCATGAAACTCTATGATGAGCAGAATACTACAAATGGCAATTTACAGTTTGGCATTACTTCAGTTGAATATAGAAGCATACTTGCAAATAAAGCGAGTAGTTTTGAAGTTCGTATCAGTAAACTATTTAATACAGTACAAAATGAGTATAACTCTTTTTTCTCGGACAATTCGTTAAGACTGAAATCCCAGACACTCGCTTATATTGTTGGACGATTACAGTATGTTAACCTCACTCAAACGCCTGGCGATATCAAGGGTGAAGCTTTTCAAAAGTTTGTCTATCGGCATCAAAGGGGTGATCGTGGTGAATTCTTTACTCCACATCCAGTTGTGAGATTGGCTGTCGAAATGATAGCTCCAAAACCCAATGAAAGAGTCATTGACCCAGCTTGTGGAAGTGGTGGTTTTCTAATTCAAATCATCGCGTATATTTGCCGAAATAATCTCTATATTGATAAAAGAGACTATATCCAGAAATATATTTGTGGCATTGAATTCAATCCCGATGTCGCACTATCCGCAATGCTTCGACTTGCATTCGAAGGTGGTACAGGCAGAGAAATCATTTGTGCAAATGCCTTGGTAGAAAATGAACAGTTTACTAGTGCTTTTGATGTCGTTCATACCAATCCACCTTTTGGCAGTAAAGGCAAAGTAGAAGACCAAAAAATTCTCAAATTCTATCAGCTGGCTCGTAAATGGAATAAATCTCAAAATGGGGATTGGGATGTAACGAGAAATGTTCTTTTAGGACAATCGCCAGAAATTCTTTTCATTGAGAAGTGTCTAAAATTACTGCGCCCTGGTGGACGGATGGCAATTGTCCTGCCAGATGGTTTACTTCAAAACATATCCAATAGTCACGTCAGGTTCTGGATTCGTTCTCAAGCAAAGATATTGGGTGTTGTATCCATTCCACAAGAAGCCTTTATCCCTTATGGAACAGGTATAAAAACATCTCTGCTTTTACTACAAAAATTGCCTGCTGATACAAAAAAAGTATTCATGGCTCAAATACAAAAGATTGGCTATGATGTAAAAGGTCAACCTATTTACATGAAAACAAACGATGGCAAAATGGTGAAAGGAAAATCAGGACTACCCATTGTTGATACTGACATAGATGAGATTATTTCAGAATACTACGAGTTTAAAAATGGCAAATATGAAATAAATAAGGAAAACATTTACACAGTTTCTGAGAAATCCTTAAATACACGCTTAGACGCAGAACATTATAAACCAAAAGATAGAAATCTTATTGAAATGTTACGAATAAATGGAGCAAAACCTGTTAGCGAATTGGCAGACATTCTCAAAGAAACTGATAATTTCCGTTATGCGTCCAATGGTGAAATAAAATATATCGCCATTTCCGATATTGACGCACGCGCGATGCAAGTAGTCTCTTATCAAATAATTAAACCACATGAGGCACCATCAAGAGCAACTTACCGAGTACGGACTGGGGATATAATTACTGCTATATCTGGTGCAAGTACTGGTACAGAACGACATGCAACTGCATTGATTACTGAAGATGAAGATGGAGCAATTTGCTCTAATGGTTTTGCTGTGCTCCGTAATATTCATAGTATAGAACCATTATTACTTTTATCATACATGCGTACAGGACATTTTTTACGTCAGGTCAGGCGCCTGATGACGGGTCACGCTATTCCATCAATTTCTATTGAAGATTTATCAAAGGTGCTGGTGCTGATTCCACCAAAAGAAGTTCAGAAACAAATATCTGATAAAATTGCAAAGGTTTTGTCCATGCGTAAAGAAGTATTCAAAGTCGGGGTAAAAGTTATCGAAGAGGTTGAGTCATTGGTAAGTAAAATAATTAAAGCATGAAACCGCCACTTCATATAATTCAGTATAAAAGGTTCGTCCTGATATTTATTGTGACTCACACCCAAATCCCGACATATCGTGGCTTCTTTTATGCCACACACGTCAATTACAATTACCTTTTATCATTTTATAAAATGAGGAGGCTATATGAGAACCACAATCTTTATTTTAATATTGATAATTTCTGTTTTAATAAGCCTTGACTTACTACCTGCCCAATGG
>JAFGSC010000292.1 GCA_016934875.1 Candidatus Atribacteria bacterium | reverse complement strand
TTACCAGCAGTGTGAGGAGTGTGGCTGTTATCATGAGAAACTGATAATCCTGGAAGATAAGATCTATTGCAGTGATTGTTATGAAGAGAAATCTCAACTTCATCTTGAGTTAGATGCTGCCTAAGGGCAGAATACCAGTCTTGAATGGACTGGTATTTTTTTAGCTATTCGCCGATTGCTTGAACATAATCCGATCAGAATGGAAATATTGTTTGACGTGAGATTTTATTTTTCAATATATTGTACGTTAATTACAGATGAAAATGAGACCAAAATCTTTGAAATATATAGGAGCTTAATGATGAGAGCGGATATATTTGTGTAAAATTTTCATGACCTGATAATTTACACGTAAGATAACTAACACGTTACATGTGGCTTAAAAAAAGGGAGGAAGGTCAATTGGAATACAAATCGATAAAAGTTTAATAAAGGAGGAAAGAAGTATGAGATATTTGTTTGCAATTTGCATCATCTTTAACTCAATTTTGTGGTCAATTTTATTTGCTGACATTAATAATGGATTAAGGGCATATTATCCATTTAATGGAAATGCCAATGATGAGAGTGGTAACGGGAATAATGGTATCGTTAATGGAGCAGTATTAACAGAAGATAGATTTGGTACTGCAAATAGTGCTTATTATTTTTCAAGTTCTGGTGGAAATACGAGAATTGATGTCGATGTTAATTTTCCTCCTTCTCCCGTTGGTTTTGCAATTAGTTTTTGGATCAACCGTTCTGGCACAGGATATATTAATCCTAGAGTCCTTGAATTCTATGATGGTACTGGACCTGGAGGTGACTGGCAGATTGAATGGTTTAACGATGGCTACCTTAGTTATATGAACACAGATCTTCAAAACGATGTCTGGTATCACGTAGTAGTGAATTTTGATGGAGCGAATTTCGTTTCTTATCTCAATGGATCTTATGAGGGGACTTGGGATGGTAGTTATTCAGCTTGGACACTTCCTTTTGCAGGTGATGGTGCTTTTGGAAGGATGAATCATCCCGCATGGGATGCTTTTAATGGTAAACTCGATGATATCTTAATCTATGATCGGGAATTAACTGAAGATGATATTCAGTCACTTTACAATTACAACTACTCTGATAATTTCTCATTGAATTTCGATGGCGATGATGATTATATTCATCTAGATACTAGTCAGGGTTTAGGACTATCTTCATCGTCTACAATTCAAGCATGGGTTAAAGTTACTGGTACTCAACCTAATGATTATCATACCAGAATCTTTTCTAGTGATGAAGGTTCTGGTGGGAAAAGATTCCTTTTTAGCATAAAAGGGACTGGCACAGAACATTTAGCAGAATTTAGATTAAATCAGTGGGAAGTTCTAACTGAAGATATTGGCTTAAATAATTGGGTTAATGTTGCTGCTACTTATGATGGGAATTATATTAGAATTTTTCATAATGGAATACTTGCAGACTCACTTGTCTGTGAGACTACAATTAATCTGCTCGATGACTCTTATATTGGTTATGGTGTAATGTGTAATACCCTTGATGGTTTCTTAGATGAGATAGCCATGTGGGACATTGCATTAACAGAAGAACAGATTAATGATAACATTTGCACTGACATTAATCCTGATTCAGAAGGGCTAGTCGCTTATTGGAAGTTTAATGAGGGTTTGGGTCAAATAGCTCACGACTCAACAATTAATAATGTCGATGGATCTATTTATGGCGCTTCCTGGAGTTCCGACGTACCTTGTGATGACCAGCCGCCTCTCCCCATTGAACTTTCCTCCTTTACTGCAATCTACAGCAATGATCTTCCTATGCTCAACTGGATCACACAGAGTGAATCCAACAACCAGGGCTGGAACATATTCAGAGCAGATTCTGATGATCTTAACAGTTCTATGCAAGTGAATACTGATTTAGTGCCGGGAGCAGGCACAACCTCGATGCCTACCGAATATAGCTATAATGATGAATCGGTAACTATCCCGGGTAATACTTACTGGTACTGGCTGCAGAGTGTTTCATCTGATGGAGAGACAGAAGACTACGGACCGATCACCCTCGATATTCCAGGAGATAATTTTGATCCAGGTTCACCAGGAATACCGGACATCTATGGACTGCATCAGAACTATCCTAACCCTTTCAATCCGTCAACCAGGATAAGTTATATGATGCCGGAAGACTGCACGGGAACTCTTACTGTTTATGATATTAAGGGTCAGGAAGTAATAACCCTGATCAAAGACCAGTTCATCGGTAAAGATGAAAAACTTTATGTTGACTGGGACAGCAGAGACAATCAAGGCAGACTGGTCGGATCTGGAGTATATATTTATAAGCTGTCCACCAATGTTGGCAATTATAGCCGTAAGATGGTGCTGACAAAATAGACTTGATATTTCAATTACAAGGGAACTTTGCGCTCCCCTGGAGTGTCTGTATTTTTATTGTAGCAGTGTTAACGGGAAAATATGGCTTGAACAGCTAAGGAAAAGACCATTACAATGATTGGTCTATGGTGATTACAATCTTTTAAGTATTAGCTTGGCTTACGCCTGCTTGATCATGTTTTCTTGAGCTCTTTCTCAAGTTTTTATAATCAGCGAATTTTGAAAAAAGTGAAGGATTTCTAATTCCTTTTGATTCTTTGATATATTAATTGCTGCATGTTAGGTTCAAAAATTTGGAGGAAGTATGAACAACAAATTAACAATTTTGTTTTTAGCGTTTTTAACTTATTCATTGCTATTAGGAATAACAATAAATGTTCCAGCAGAAAAAGCTACGATTCAATCTGCAATCGATTCAGCTAGCAATGGTGATTTAGTACTGGTTCAACCAGGAACGTACGTTGAGAACATTAATTTTAATGGAAAAAATATTACGGTTGCATCAATGTATTATATTATAAACAATGATAGCTTTATCAATTCAACAATTATTGATGGAAATCAAAATAGAGTTGTATTATTCAATAATGGTGAGAAAGAAAATGCTATATTAGAAGGTTTTAAGATTACGAATGGTGATGCATCTGATCCAGAGTATTTGGATTATGGTGGTGGGGGTATTAAATGTATTAACTCTAGTCCAAGTTTAAGAAACTTAATCATCGATGATAATACAGGTATGTATGGTGCTGGTTTGAGTTTTATCACTTCAAATTCAGTTTTAGATGATGTCATTATTGAGGGAAATGACACTCTAGGCCAATTGTGCTATGGTGGTGGTATCAACATTAGTCAATCAAATTTAGTAATCAGGAATTCAATAATCACAGGAAATGATGGTGATGAAGGAGGAGGGGGTATAAATTGTGAATTATCAACTCTACTGTTAGAAAATGTACTACTTTATAACAATACTGCCTTTTGTGGAGGTGCAATTCAAAGCTATAACTCAAATATTTCATTAACAAACGTGATTATAAGTGACAATTCATCTGGCCAAGGAGGTGCTTATTACTGTTCTCATAGTGATAATACTTTAACTTCATTGAATTCAATATGTTGGAATAATGAACCCGAAGAAATATATATTGGTTTTTATGATTTTGGTGGTCCTTTTTTAGTTACGATAAACTGTAGCTACAGCACAATTAAGAATGGCCAAAATGGAATTGAAGTATTTAACGGTAGCGGCAGTAATTTCGTTCTGAATTGGGGTGATGGTAATATTGAAAATGACCCACTATTTGTAGATACTATGAATGATGATTATCATCTATCAAATGGTAGCCCTTGTTTGAGTACTGCAACTCCATCTGGAGCACCCTCATATGACCTTGATGGAAGAAGTAGACCTTTAGGAAGTGGATATGACATTGGTTGTTACGAACAATATGATGATGGTTCACTCCCAGTAACTCTTTCATCTTTTACAGCATTGTTCAATGAAAATGCTCCTCAAATCAATTGGACTACTCAATCTGAAACAGATAATCTTGGATACAATATTTATCGGAGTGTTTTTGAAAATGGATATTCTACAGGTAATTTTATTCAAATTAATACTGATCTGATTGATGGCATGGGAACTTGTACAGTTCCAACAGATTATCAGTTTATAGACGAATATCCAGTAATTGAAGGATCAACTTATTGGTACTGGTTAGAAAGTCTCAGTTTAGACGGTGATACTGAAATTTTCGGACCTATTTCTCTTGTAATCCCAATCCAGGAAGAGACCCCAACAATTCCAATAAAAATGGAAATATCAAATTACCCCAATCCATTCAATCCATCCACAACAATTGAATTTTATGTGCAGAACGATTCTCGAATTGAACTCTCAATTTACAATGTTAAAGGTCAAGAAATTAAAACGTTGGTGAATAATGATTTTTCACAAGGAAAATATTCAATAGTTTGGAATGGAGATAATAAATCTGGAAAAACTATAAACTCGGGGATATATTATTACAAGTTATACGTTAACGGTAAAACTGAAGCTGTGAAAAAATGCTTGTTGCTGAAATGATGAGATTGCTGTTAATATTGCTTCTGTGGAGAAATTATTAAAATTGAGTATTATATACTATATTCATCGGTTTATAAAGTTCTTGATTATATGACTTAGGAGGAATTCAGGTTGACTATTGAAAAAAAAGAAGAAATGATCCTATCTTACATAATTATGAAATTGGCAAAATTAAAAGGAGTTCAATATGAAGCTTAACTACAGATATGGTTCAATCATCGGAAAAAAATCAATGAGAAACGAAGATTTCATTCTGACTTCTGAAATAATGGATAGATTTGGGATATATAATCAAAAAATTGATAAGCGTGGATTATTGTTTGTTCTTTGTGATGGAATCGGAGGTTATAATTCTGGTCATATAGCCAGCAAGAAATGTGCTGAAGAATTAACTCAGAGATTTTATGAATCTGATGAAAAAATCGAGGACTACAAAAAATGGTTTTCCGATGAACTTACAAAAATAAACGATATATTAATAGAACTTGGTGAGATTACGGATGATT
Source organism: Candidatus Atribacteria bacterium (assembly GCA_016934875.1). Classification (GTDB taxonomy): domain Bacteria; phylum Atribacterota; class Phoenicimicrobiia; order Phoenicimicrobiales; family Stramentimicrobiaceae; genus JAFGSC01. The sequence goes on along the minus strand of JAFGSC010000292.1, from coordinate 13,821 downwards.
TTGATAAGAAGGGTACTACAATAGTAAGTTTAGTAATAAAAAAAGATTTAGCATTTGTAGTAAATATCGGTGATAGTAGATTATACATCAATTATGATGATCGCTTTGTTCAGATTACTGAAGATCGCACAAAAGTTTGGGAATTATTCAAATCAGGTAGAATCAGAAAAAACGATCTTATCAGGTTCCCAGAAAAAAATATTATTACGCAAGCCGTAGGCATTGATAAAGATATAGAAATTAATTTTTATAAAATTGATCTTCTTGAAAAGTACAATATTCTTATGTTTAGGGATGGGTTAACTGATGTTGTTATCGATACAGATTTAAAAATAGTTTTTTTACAAACATTAGATCTCGAAGAAATTGTAGATAACTTGCATTCTCTTGCATTGCGAAACAGAAGCAACGATGATATCTCATTGATTATTGTTACGAATTATCTGAAATAATTAGGAGTATTTATAATGGATAACAGATTTTTATCATTTTTAGGTTCAAAAGATGTTGAAGCACTAGTAAAGAAAGATGAATTGAAAAATAAAAAAGGTCCCTTGCATTTTATACTCAGAAATCTAATAAATACAGCAGACATAACATCAGTGTATATTATAAATGATTTCAAACAAATTGATAACTTTCAGATTAGAGAATTTCTACTTGGTGAGTTTCCTGAATTGGACATTAATCTATTTAATGTACATTCCATAGTAAAGGAATACAATGCTATGAATTATTCTATAATTCATGATATAATTAAAACCGTGATTCCAGAAAATAATAATGACATATCCTGGTATATCAATTTGACTTCGGGGACTTCGGTTATATCAACAATGCTTCTTTTATTTGCCAAATCGCATCTTAATGCAAAATTCTACCAGACTTTTTATGATGAATCTGTACGTGCTGAGAAACTTGAAGAAAAGTATATTCCTTTTAATATTTCCATAAATCGTATTAGCAAAATCATTGAGAAAAGTGTGTCGGAAATCGACCAAAGTAAAAATATTATTGGTGATTCAGAAAAACTACATGAAGCTCTCAAAAAAGCTAAAAGGGCTGCAATGTTTGATGTCTCATGTCTAATTTTGGGTGAAACTGGTACCGGAAAAGAACTTATAGCAAAAGAAATTCATAAATACAGCCCAAGAAAAAACAAACCATTTTTTACATTTAATTGTTCTGTTTTTTCGGAAGAACTTGTTCGCAGTGAGTTGTTTGGTCATAAAAAAGGGTCTTTTACAAGTGCAGATAATGATAAAACGGGAATAATTGAAAAATGTAATCATGGTATTCTTTTCTTAGATGAAATTGGCGATTTATCACTTAGAGTTCAATCTCAACTATTAAGATTTCTTCAAGAAGGCAGATATTCTCCTATTGGTGGAGAAGAAAAATTTGCTGATGTTAAGATCATAGCAGCTACTCATAAGGATTTACTCAAATTGATTCAAGAAGGTAAATTTCGTGAAGATCTTTATTATAGATTAGCAATTGAGATAATCAAATTACCTGCCCTAAGAGAAAGAAAAAAGGACATTGCTTCGTTAACCAAATATTTCATAAACAAATATAATCAGGAATACTTATCTGAGAAATTCTCTAAAATTGAATACATAGAAAAGAAAATTGATGATTATACTATCGAAGAATTAGAAAAATATGAATGGAATGGAAACATCAGAGAGTTGCAGCACACCTTGAAAAGAGCTGTTATCTGGACTGATGATTCTTATATTTCTCCCGAAACAGTTCGAGAGTGTATAATCGAAAATGCAAGTTCAAAACAGGATCAACCATTACCGGATTTACCTTTAAATTTAAAGTCATATCTCGCAGACTTGGAAATGAACATTATTAATAAAGCTTTAGTTAAAACAAATTTTCATCAAAAGAAAGCTGCAGATTTGTTATCTATGGATAAAACAACATTGAATAAAAAAATAAATAAATAGGGGGGGGGTATGGATACTGGAAGCTTAATATTTCACCTCAAGATCAAAACTCAAAAGGTACAATCTTTCATTTTTAAAGTACCTAAATTAAAAGCAATGTTAGGAGCCAATTCACTACTTGGAGAGTTTTTTGCAGTTGATTTACCCAAATTAAGAAGTTTAGACATAGATTCAATTCCAAGAATTTGGACTGATTATTTTAAAGAAAATACTGAAACATATCCTTCTAGGGGAAGCGATAATATCAATAATAATTTTAAAAATGGAGTTATCTGCTCTGCCGGCGGGCATTTTGAATCATTCTTTAACGATGAAGAAAATGCTATAAAATTTATCAAGACTGTGCAACGAAAAGCGCAAGACCGAATTCCCGGTGTTCAACTTTCTTTTTTCTTAAAAAAATATGATTCTCTTCCTGAAAAATTCAAAGACTTTGATGATAAAGCAAAAGGTGAAGTGATTGAACTTCCAAAAAATACTTCTGAAATTCATATCGATAATCCATATTTTTATCCTTCAGATCAGGATGGTGAGAATCCGCAATTGATCAAAGGTCACAAAAATGATAAAGACAGTATAATCACGAAGAAAATCAAAGAAGCTGGTGATAAATTTTATGAAGGAAATACAAATGATTATTTATGTTCTTTTCTCAAAAAACTTACTGGAAAAGAAAAATACAACAATTCTTTTCCAGATGATTTAAACAAACTAGCTGAACTTTCCCTCATACCCCAAAATAATAAAATTGCAATAATCTCCATTGATGGAAATGCAATGGGAAATCGTTTTAAAGATAAGAAGGAAAAAGAAAAAGACCTGAATACTATTGAAGCAATGATTTCATTTGAAAAGTTTTGGTTTGAACAAAGAAATACATTCAGAGATGCTTTGGAAAAAGCAATCACTTCTGCTAAAAAACAATACGAAGCAGATACAGAAAACACTAAGAAATTCAAATTTAATAATTACAATGGGAAACATAAACTTCCTTATCAAATTATGATGCTTGGAGGTGATGACCTTCTCATACTTACAGTTCCGGAAATTGCTTTTGAATTGGTAAACAATTTTGGGAAACAGCTTCAAATAATCAATCCTGATTTATCTGTCTCGGCTGGAATTGCCTTAGTAAAATCATCATTCCCCTTTTCTCAAGGACATGAACTCGCCGAATCTCTTCTTTCTTCTGCAAAAGTAAAAAGTAGAGTTTGGAAAAAAGATGGAACCACAGAATATCGAAATGCTCTCGATTGGCATGTTCACTTCCCCACCGGAACAGAAGAAATTGATGAAATCCGCAAACAAAACTATATGCTGCAATATAATGATAAAACTGAAATTCTCACTCGCCGTCCTTGTACAATGGAAGAAGCATATAAGGTTTGGAAAGAATCAAAAGAACTTTTTGATGATATTCAAAAAGCTGGGAAAAATGAAGGTGAAAACTTTGAAAATTCTTCAGGTAGAAATAAATATAAAGGATTGAGAACTTTACTAAAAACCAGTATTCAAAATGTAAATCTTTTCGGGAAAATCTTGGATATAAAAAAGGAATACATCGATTTTCAAACATTGCCTTCTAATCTAAAATTTTTAGATAATAAATGCAATCTAAATGCTGCTCTTGATGTAATCGAACTAATGGACTTTCATAAGAGAGAAGAAGATAAGGGGGCGAATAATGCAAGCCATTAACATTAAATTCAAAATAGAAACTCTTGAAGATTTTCATATCGGAACAGGTCTTGATTGTGTGGGATTATATGACGATGGACAGGTCAAGGATAAAGACGGAAATCCATATATTAATACGGAAACATTAAAAGGGCTTTTAAAACAATCTTGTTTGGAAGTGAAAAGAAATCTTCCGGGTTATGAAGAAGCTTTTGATGAGTTATTCTTTTTTAAAAATCTTGGTTCATTAGATCTTTTTGTTACTTATAAAGGATGTACCAGTGATTCCCCTTTTATTATTCATACGTTCACAGCTATAGATGAGAAAACAGGAACGGGTGAAGATGGCAGTCTCCGTGATATTGAATTCGGATCTAAAGGATGTTCGTTTGAAGTTGAGCTTCATTTTGAAATGAAAAATGATAAAATGAAAGATACTGTTGAGAAACTCCTAACGCTTGGAATTAAAAACCTCAAATGGATGGGCGGATATCGTCGTCGCGGTTTTGGTGCAATAAAATGTACAGACTTAACGAACTACACCAATTCCACCAATTCAACTATTCCTATCACTTCAACCAAATTCCGCATTTTCTTAGAATTACTCGATGACGCTTGCTTTGCCGGAGCCGGACAAACCGGAAATATTATTCATTCTCTTGATTATATCACAGGAACTTCAGCTCTCGGAATGTTAAGAAATCCTCTATTGAAACTGTCATCCCGAGCGGAGTCGAGGGATCTTGATTTTTTAGATGATGGTAAGGTATCCGTAACAAATTTTTATCCAATTGCAAAAAAATGGGATGATTTAAATAATAAATTCGTGATACCTGCTCCTGCTTCGCTAAGAAAAACAAAAGGTGTAGATCAGTATGCAGAATATTATTGTGATCATCGAATACTCTGTCATTCTGAGCATGTCGAAGAATCTCTTGATAGTTTAGAAATTCCCAATTGGGCATTAGACGCAAAACCAAAAGAAGGAAATAAAAAATCTTTCAAAAATATAGTCAGTCAAGATACACTGATTGATGATAAAGATACAGATCAGGATGGAGCTTCCGATAAAAGTATTTCCGGAGAATACCTTGTTTTTCCAAACAATAAAATGGATTGGAAAGATGCTGTTTTCTTCAAACCTAATAAAAACCTTATTATGAGAAATCGCATTACAGAATCCACCCAGTCAACCGATGATGATGGTGTTTTTACACAGGAAATGATCGAAAAAGGAACTATCTTTGTTGGTGAGATTGAATTTAATGATAAAAATGATTCTGAAAAATTCCAAACACATCTCAAAGATTGGTTAGAAGGGAAATTCTATTTTCATACCGGACGAGGAGGAAAACCTGTAAAAGTTCGAGCTGTTGAAGAAGCAATCCAATTCCCCGAAATAGAAGAAAATGTGAACAACGAAAATCTAGTTACCCTTACTCTTCTTTCAGATGTTATTCTTTATGATTATAAACTGATGCCGGAAACAGTAATTCATCCCAAATATCTCAAGTTAAAAGACAAGGCAAAACTCGTCAATTATGTTGCTTCTAATCGTATTCATCAATCTTTCAGTGGACTTGCCGGACTTCGCAGATTTTCTGACAGAGTGATTTCTAAAGGAAGTTGTTTCTTGTATGAATTAGAAAAAGATGTGGAGTGGACTACAATTAAATCAGAATTAGAAAAACTCCAAACAAATGGAATCGGTTATAAAAAAGATGAAGGCTTTGGACGAGTTATGGTTAATCTTTTGATTCATCAAGTCGAAAAAAAAGATCTTATAAATAAGGAATATATATATCAAATTGAGAAAGTCAAATATCCTGAATTTATAATTCAGAAATTAACCGACAATGAAAACCAATTTAATACTGCTTTAGATTTTACATTTGAAGATTCAGAAAGAAAATATTCATCGACTTTCATTAACAGAATCCTAGCTTATATGGAATCCGGAAAACCTGAAAAAGAAATACAAGAAGAAATTGCAGATAATATCAAGAAGAAAACTCGGGCAAAAGATAACTGGGAAAAGTTTGAGAAAAAGATATGGAATAAAGCTATTTCTGATTTTAAATGGCAATATGCAAAAGATGAAAAAAATAATGAGCTTTTAGATAAAAACGGGAACAAAATTAAGAAATTTGAGAATAGAGATTATGTTTACAACATCATGCGTTTAGCTCATCTTATTATGAAACAGGAGAGAAAATAAATGACTGACAAAACTAACATCATCAAAATCCTATACAAAACCAAACTTGAACTAAAATCAGCTCTACATATTGGTTGTGCACAAAAATCTCCGGTGGGTTCTTTTGAAATGATGAAAAATGGTGCGGGTGAATATTTTATTCCAGGAACTTCAATTGCCGGAGTATTTATTGATACTTTGAGAGATCTAATTGATTTCAATCATAAAAACAATAAAAAACTCTTCTATAGTATTTCTGACACAGAGGAGATTAATGGAGAAAAGAAAAGTCGTGGTTCAGCATTAGTTTTCCGTTCCATCAACCTTGGCAAAAATCCACCCAAACAAATCCGCAATCGCACAAAAATCGATAGAGAAACCAAAACGGCTGATGATGGAGCATTATTCAGCTATTGGGAGATTGAACCGGAAAAAGTAAATTTTAAGGTGAAGGTTGAAATAGACAATCTTTCTGTGATAAACAAAGATGAAGATATTGAAACACTCCAAAAGTGGGTAAAACTAGTCTTTGCCTCTTGGCACAAAGAAGGAGTTTTCTTTGGAGGGCACAACACGTCAGGGAATGGATATTGTAAGTTAGCGAATTTAGAAGAATCAATAATTAATCCCGAAAATTTCAATGATTACCTTGATAATACAAATAACTTCAATCCTGTTAATTTAGATAACATTAACCCCGAACTTCGCTTCAAAACCTGGACAATTACGGTTGATATGAATGATGAAGATGATGATTACGGCACCAATGCACTTCTAATAAAAGGTGGTGTTTCACACATAAGCCTTGCCGGTAATCCATCTGATGGAGTTTTCATCAATACAGGCAAAAGACTGTTCATTCCCGGTTCATCTTTAAAAGGAACTTTCTCTATGTTTTTGGAGAAGTATGTTCATGCAGAAGATTGGCTAAAGAATTTCTTCGGGCAGGAAGGAAGCAAATATCAAGGTTACATCTATTTTCCCGACCTTATCTTTTCTGAAGAAATGAATAACGGTAAAAAGCATCTTATTAACATTGAACGTCACGCTGAAGATGAATTTACCCGAGCAGTTTTCGGCAGCGGAAAATTCAACGAAGAACGATTATTTTATGCAAAAGCTGAAGGGAAAATCCGTATTCCTATCAAGTTTTATAATGATAATAAAGAAAAGTTGATAGAAGTTAAGAATTTTTTGATTAAAGGTTGCATAAATAGGTTGATCTCTTTAGGAGCTAATGGTTGTTATCCGAAATTTGAGATTGAAGGTAACATTATCGAGGAGCAAAATAATGAAAAACAATAAGCAAGAAATTAAATTACCTGAGACTTGTACTTTTGAAAAGATAAAAGAGATGTTAGCCAACAAATCTGATCTCTGGCTGATTGGTGAAAGGAAATGGACTATCAAAAAAAATGATGATATTCTAATGAAGGAAAAAAAACATCAATTACCTTTGGCTGCTGCGGAAACTGGTATCTTTCTTACCGAAGAAATTGATTGGAATACATTTAAGGAAAAATTTAAAGATTGCATCCGCCTTGTTTTTTTCAATTCTGAGGAACAATTTCAGTTTATTGCTGAAGATAACAGTTGTGATAAATATCTTCTCTTTAATTCTACCGTAAGTGGAAAACCTTTAGAATTTGAAAATATTCAAAATACAAGCAAAGGCAATTTTCAATTTAGCTTTGCCAGAAGACTGGGAGCAATTCCCCAGATTAATTCTACTATCAAGGTGATCGTAGATAAAAAACAAGAAGAATGGAGGTTGTATTATGGCTTATCAAAATAATAGAAACAATCGAAATAGAAATGTTTCACACAAACCTAAAATAGATATAAATGTAGAAAAAGCAAATCTTCCATATACATTCGTACCCGTAGGAAGTGAATTAACTAAACCTGAGGAAGCAAAATTCAATCAATTAAAAAAAGGAGATGAAGAGCTTCTCTCAGGTCATCTGGATTGCAAAATGTATGCCTTGAATCAACTGATTGTGGGAAATGAACATGAGGAAAAACAGTTAAATGGAGAAGATAAATATACCGAAATTTATCCACTAAAAATCAATAACAAAACCCTGATTTCTCCTTACACATTGAAAGGATGTGTTGCAAATTTTTTAGCTGCTTATCTTGCCGCGAAAATGAAAAGGCTGAATGAACAAAAATTTAGCTTTAGACCAAACATTAACTTTAGATCAGATGTTGACATACAACTTGCTTTTGGTGTCATCTCAGAAAACTTCGGCGGTAACCAAGATTCTTTAAAAATTATTAAAATCTCCGATTTTATTGCTCCAAAATATCAAACAGATAGAAATACTCATAAAATTATTGGGTCAATTAATGAAGGAATACCAATTGTATTTTGGGAAGATAGGAATAATAGACCTTTATCAAATCTGACTAACGATGATAAGCTTAAAGGCTATTTAAGCAAAAAGCCTTATTTCTGTTCCAAAAAGAAATACAAGTTTTATAGACAACGATTTGTAGATTTTGAAAAAGAAGCTAACTTTACTACTTTCAGATATCAAAATGGAATCGATGGAAAGTCGTTTTTGATGAGTAAATGTCCATCACTTAAAGATTTTCAAAAAAATGGTCATAATAGAATCTCAATAAGAACTTCTGATATTGAAGATGTAGAAATGCAAATTTCAAAGGATACTATTAAACAATTTATAGAAACTTATAATGTTTTAGAAAATTACCATCTTGAAAATTACCCTAGTCCCTTAGAAAAAGATGAAAAAAAGAAATTACAGAAGTTTTTTAAAAATTCAAAGAAGATAGAAAAAGGTGAAATTATTTTCTTTGAATATGACAAATCAAATGACAACAAAATAGTAACCTTTGGTAAAACCTTCTATTACCCCTGGGCTTTTGAGAAAGGAATCAATCAAAGTGATTTCTCAAATGATATTAGAAAGGAATCGGAACTAACAATTATAGAAGAGATGTTTGGATATTCTTTCGATGATAAGAAGTCAGGAGATAAAGGTTCTAAGTCCGGGAAGATCCATTTCAATTATGCAATTCCAGTTTCCCAATATCAAACCAAACCATATATTTTAGATCGTCCAGGAGAACCGAAGCCATCTTCTTACGAATTTTATCTTCAACAGAAAAATGACAGAAAGTTACAGGCTTACGGAGAACCTTTAGTTTCTGCTGAAAATGCTCGCTTATCCGGAAGAAAATTTTATAAAACCGTTGTTGATGCACAGCTACCAACCAAAAATAATCCTGAAAAATTTAACATCAAATTAACGAATGTCATAGAAGCATCAGTTACTAATCCTGTTGAATTCAAGGTTCGAGTTAATTTTGAGAATTTGACTAAAGAAGAATTGAAACTACTAAAATTTGCTTTAACATTGGATGATATATCTATCGAGGATGTTCAAAATAGATCGAAACAAAAAGGTAAATTCTTCTGTCACCAAATTGGTTATGCAAAGAACTACGGAATTGGAGCAGTAAAATTTCTAATAGAAGACTCCAGTAAAATATACTATGGTCAGGATTTTCAGATAAAACCTCTCACAAAAATACAGACTTCTGATCTGGTTCATAAACTAAAATCCGATGAAAATATGAAGGAAGCATTTGGTATACACTACAAAGATTTTCATTATCCAGGCCAACAATCTTTGCAGGATGATTCTGAAAAAATAATTAAATGGCATTCTGAAGTCAGACAGCAATATGCCAAGCAAAGAAGGAAACCTCATAACCCAAATACTCAGCAAAGAAATAATCATCGAAATACTTTTAATTCGCGAAATAGATCTGATAACTGGAAACAATACTCAAAACAGAAACAAAATAAAACCGATGATGATAATCCATTTAAGAATTTATAATCTAATTCTTGCACGATCTTTGACCTTTACAGTATTAAGGATTTAACTATGAAAATAATGATTTCTATGACTTCCAGAGATCCTCTGGTTTTAACAAAAGCTATAAGCCACATAGAGCCAGATAGAATAATTACTTTTTTAACGTTAGAAGCAAGTAAATGGATTGAAAGTGTAGAAAAAGTTATCAAATACTATCTTGAATATAAGAAGTTCGAAAACAATGTAGCCAAACTAGTTGAATTGGGGCAGAAAAATGATAAAGAGCTGGTTCAAAAAATTTACGAAGGAATTAAAGGTTTTCTGAAAGATAGTGAAAAAAATATAGAACTCTTTTGCCCTATTACCTTGGGAACAGCCTTTCATAAAATTGCTTTACCAGAAATACTCTCAGTCGTTTCCCATGAATTGGATATACCATTTAAACTAGTTCATATTAACGCTGATGACGTGAGTATTATTCAAGGAAAAGGATTGGAAGTAACTTCAACCCATGAAGATATAAAACCTCCGTATTTTATAATTAACGATATCAGAAAGCGATTTAGCATTTATGGAGATCTTTCATTTAAAAAATCTCCGATTTTAGTGTGGAAAAAAAATGAAACAAGTTTGTTTGAAGTAAAAGTAGAAGCCTACAAAAAACTCAGAGAGGCATTTTTTCAGAATCCTGATATAAGAAGAGAAATGAATGGATATATTGATGATGCAAAAAATGCAATTAAAGATACCGTTCAGGCAAAACATATTTCTTTAAAAAATGAAATTAAAAAAGCTATCCAAATTGCTTCTCAGAATCTTGGAAAAGAACTAGCTGTTGATGCTCAAAAAGTTGAGTCCGCTTTTACTCTTGGATTTTTCAAAGTGTTACATCAGTTTTGTGAGAAAAATTATAACATCAAATATTGGGTTGAAGAAATCAAAATTAGTGGAATAGACGAAATGTTTAAAATCTACAATTCTAGTTATAAGGTAGGATTGAACAAAAGTATTTATAAGTTTAGATTTTCTAATCCCGTTAAGGGAAAAAGGAAATCTGATTTCGAGTTGAAATTAGATAAAAGCATAAAGAAATTTATCAATAATATAAAGTCTTGTCTCATAGACACTTTTATTAAAGCAGTTCATGCAGCCGGTTTAGAAGACAAAGTAGATTCTATTGTTTCAGGAAGTATTAAGACAGAACAACTGGACTTCACACTAAAAGAAATCCAACGAAATGCTACAGGAAAACAAAAAAATTTTAGTAGTAAAATATCAGATTTATTCGAAGAAATGCTTTGTTGTGAATTGTATGAATACCAGCGTTGCGGTGAAAAAAAATCAGATAAAGTCCATGCGATTTATCATGGTGTAGAGCTTGATTTAGGTAAAAAGAATTCAGATAAAAGAAGCAATGCAATGGAATTAGATGCCCTGGTATTAAAAAAGACAGGCAATTTGCTAAATTTTGAAGCAAAAACACATATTTCTTCAGCTCCCAGAAAGGATATGTTCTCAAGAATAAAAAATGTGAAAGATTATGGAGGAGCAAAAGCAAAAACTTATCTTGTCTTTCCATTGTTGAGAAAAGATATTGATAAAATAAAAGAATGGAAACCAGGTTTAGAGTTCGAATTTTGTACAAAACCGGATAGATGGAAAAATTATATAAATGAAACAGAAACTGAAAGTGATATAAATGTAATTGGATTTGATGAAATAAAACTCGAGATGGATAAAATTTAATTCAATCCATAAATTTCCAATGTAAAAACATTTTAATCAGGAGTTTTATAATCACGTTAAGGAGTATAATGTAATGAGTATTCTGATAATAACTGTAGGTCAACGAGATGTACAATATGTAAAAAATAACAATTGCTATTCATTTGATAGATTTGATCTTATGAAAATTCAGAAGCAAATTTCTGAAAATAAAATCCTAACAAAATGGCAACCTTACAAAAATGGTGCCAACAGTATAAATCAACATTCCGATACTATAAAATATGTTACAATTGTAAATTTGGAAGAGATACTCGTTACCTTTCCGTTGCTGGAAAAAATATTAAGAAAAGCTAAAAGAGATTTAAGTTCCCATAAACTGCAAAATCTGGAGAAAATACTTCTCTATTACACCGATCGACACGAACTTTATGATAACTGCGATGATATACAGCTAAAAGGGTTTATACGCAAGGAACCATGGTATTTTGCCAAGTTGTTTCAAAAGCATTATCCAGAAATAAGAGAAAAATACAACCTGACAGACTTTCCCGAATCTATTGACCTGATTAAAATAGATCTCAATGAAAATGATATCAACAGAAGCAGCATTATCCGCTTTCTTGATGGTGATTTGAGAAGTAAGATTTCCTGTTTAAAAAGAAATGATCCTTTATCAAAAGCAATCGTAGCTTGTTCAGGAGGATTGCCTGATGTAAAAAACGTGATCGAGGAAGTTTGCTCACTCTATTTTCCCGATAACTGCTTCTTCTACGACCAGGATCAAAAAAACGACAACATTATGCATTCCGTTTATCATGAATATAAAAAGCAGGCTAAAGAAAGATTTGAACTAATAAATTCAATAAAAAACTGGAATTTTGCTGCTGCCTATAACATCTGCAGTAGTCTTGTTAGTTTTGTTAATAAAAATTCTGATCTTTATTATCTGATAGAATTAGCTCATGAATGGCTTTCTGGTGATCCCCAAAAAGCAATGAGTCTTTGTGATAAATTGTTCAATATAGATACTAATAACAGTGAATTGTTTAGAAAAATGAAAATTATGCTTTCTAAAAGTGAAAATTCCAGTACACGCAGTATAATTCGTTTGATGCACCTTTACCGCACCAGAAATTACTGGGGAGCTGCTACAGTTCTTATAACAGCTGTAGAAAATATGTGTGCTAGATTCATTTGTAATACAATCCCGCAATGTTGTGTTAACAAATACGAAAGATTCTTCTTTGATAAAAACACGATCAATAATAAATATAAAGGATTCAATCCACCCCAAAAAATACTGAATAACAATGATCCAAACCTGATCGTAGATAATTTTCTTGCTTATGAATCTATTATTACTTTTCTTTCTAATAACAAAAAAATAGAAGAACAACAAACAGCCAGCGTTATAAAAAACAATTTTCTAAAAGGCTCTGATTTCTATAATTTTAAATTTAAACGAAATGAATTTATTCACAATGGCGAAAGCCTTCAAAAGCAGAAATTAGATAATTTGCTTTTTGCTGACCAGGGTAAAATTTTACAACCAGTTTATCACGATCCTTTTATTGGAAGTCCTCTGATTAAGCAAATTGTAACCATATCAGAACAGATAGACTTAGATTATGTGAACTGGCTGCCAGTGATCTCGAAAAAAATTGTATCTGAAATTGAAAATAATTAAACATAAGGTTTGGAATGAGTGCTCAAAAAATTGGTTGGGCCAAAAGCTGTAAAGGCAACAAATATGAAGTTTTCAGGAATTCCATGAACCGGGAGGTATATGTGAAAAAGGGAGAAAAATATTTTATAGGAAAAGCAACAAATGCTGGACAGGCTATGAATATGGCAGAAGCTTGGTTAAGAAATAAGTAATTAAAAAAAAGTTCTTTAAAAACGAATAAGTGAAAACAAAACCTGTTTTGCGAAAAACTCAAAGCAGCTTAAATGGACAATCTTTGGGCATAACTGTATATTTTATAAGGATTTACACAGATTATTGCCAAGTGGTAGCTAACTTATTGATATATAAGGGATTGCATAAACCTTTGTTTTCCGGCAGTTTTTTTAAAAATTTTGGGAGGTTTAGTAAAATGGCGATTTTCAACCTCTGTTTATGCAGGTTAACAGGGGTACTGTTTTAGAATGAGTGTTTGCAGACACTGTTAAAAATTTGTGCCGAAGTTCAGATGAAAACTAGACTTCAGATCACAGTTTTTCATATAATTTTTTAGAGCGCTTCAAAACATTGCGAAGGTTGTAACCATATGCAAGGTTTAGCGATAGGGTTTTATTTTTACTTTTTCATATCCACAACAATGTAACACGTAAAATTAAATTACCCAAAAAGTGGAAAATAAAATTCCCCAGGTAACCAAAAAAATATAAGAGCATAGAAGGATTC
>JAFGSC010000038.1 GCA_016934875.1 Candidatus Atribacteria bacterium | reverse complement strand
GCTTCCTGCTCGGGATTTGGCACCTCTCGGCATCCCAATAAAAAAAGCAGCACACACCCAATGAATAATCTATAAATCAAACACATGAAAAACCTCCTTTTTATGATTTAAATCAACTGGTTCGGACAAATCATTTTTCCTGATGGCCAACCCTTTTTCAGTCACAAACAGGCAAAAAGATGAATATTCCCGATTCTCCATCACATATTCCTGCAACCTCGAAAAATTATGGTCGTAAATCTGTAGGATCCATTGGAAATCTTTTTTATCCTTTAAGACCTAGGCAGTAGTAACTTTAAAAATAGGGTGTCTAGGACTTTTTAGACACCCTATTTAAACTTAGTCATGATTTATTGTAACCAATAAGCTATCCATACAGCACTTTTACAAACCTCACTTAAACCTGCTGCATATGTACCGCATTCAACAAGCAATGCATCCCTGATTTCGGCATCTGTTGGCGCTGCTTTTTTCAGTCCTTGTGTAGATTTTAAGTGAGAACCATCAAAGCGTGCTAATTTAACTAGGGTCGATTCATACAACTCAGTAACTAACGAAGGGTCATAATCCTTAATTATGAATTCTTTCCCTTCAATTTCAATTTTTAAGTTAATACAATAAACAGAAAAAAGTATTTTGCCTTCGTCGGTTTTTAGCATTTCTATTAAATTGAAATCTGCCGATTTGAGACAATTTGCATGGTCTAACTCAAACCTTAAAGCATCAAGTATATTTTTATTGTATTCTTCAATACTTTGGTATTCCTGCTTGCTAATAATCTCCTCTTTTTGGCATGATTGAATAAACAAAACGCCTACAAAAAAGCTGAAATAATTAAGATTTCTTTCATCTCCGTGATGTTTGTATAATTAGGTAATTAACGAACTTATAAATAAAACTTCTCTTTGGAAAAGCAGCCTGATGTAGAAATAATATTAATAATAATATGAAGCCATAGTCAAAAGATAGTATTACTAGTATTAAGCCAACAGTTAGAACGATATTCTTAAAGATTTTCATGATTTTTTATCTTAAAATATATGCTATATCTACAGCTAAATTACATATTTCATCGAATCCAAACATATACTTGCCGCATTCTTTTTTCAATGCATCTCTTATTTCTGCATCTGTTGGCGCTGCTTTATTCAGTCCTTGTGTAGATTTTAAGCAAGCACCATCAAAGAGTGCTAATTTGACTAGGGTCGATTCATACAACTCATTAACTAACGAAGGGTTATAATCCTTAATTATGTATTCTTTCCCTTCAATTTCAATTTTTAAGTTGATACAATAAATAGAAAAAAGTGCTTTGCCTTCATCTGTTTTTAGTATCTCAATCAAATTGAAGCCTGCCGATTTGAGACAAGATGCATTATCAATTTCAAGTTTTAAATCATTAAGAATATTTGCATTATATTCTTCGATACTTAAATTTTCCTTTGTACTAATGGATTCTTCTTTCTGGCAACTCACAAAAGTAGATATTCCAATAATTAACAATAGCGATACAATTATCTCACTTTTAGTTTTAAACATTTCAATTTGTTTTAAATTATTTGCCTACTCCTGATTTATGGTCTCTTCGGCTTAATTCCGACCTTTTTTGAGAATTAATTCTTATAACCATTTTCTGACCTATTTTTTATACCGATATAGTCGGTGGCTATTGTCATTTTCTGTTTACATTAAATTCTCAACAGCTCTGGCAAGCAGCTCCTACCACATAAAAAGCAGCCATCAAACTCATGACCCTGATCATCTATAGATCATTTCAAGGACTGAAAACTATAATTTTGGGGAATCAAGAATTCGTCTGGACTAATCTGCTATTCATTTCCTTCACAAGAAGAAATAAAACCTAACAGTACAAAAGCTATAAAAAACAATTTTTTCTAAAAATAAAATTAAGTAATTAGACTACTCTTACGATTTTCGTCTTTCTATCTCGTGTCGAGGTGTTTAATTGGAACACGACAATCACCATTCTCGCCATGTCAAGGTGGTTAGCCTCTAAATAACCCCATCTTTTTAAAAATTAATCACAAAGAAGCTCGCCAATCCAAGTAGTTTCAGATGAATCTGATTTAATCAGAAAGCAGTAATTGCCAGGATGCAAGGCACTTATATCAAATGAATTGGCAAAAGCAGAAAAAGAAAAGATATTTCCGCTATCATCAGTACATTGTAGTGATAAATTTTCGTAAAGGGAAAAAGAAGTAGGCAATTCCAGAATACCACGACACAAGGTGGCATATTCAGGCAAAGGCGGTGTTTTTCTAACGGGTCCTGTAGGAATAGTAGTTTTAACAGGTACAATTGTGTTTTCGTCCGACGTGGCACGTAAATTTAAAACTAAAGAGAAGAGAAAAAGCAAACAAAACAATCTTTTCATAACATTGGTTTTTTATTACTCCAAAGTTACCAATCCACCCAATGCCTGCGACCTTATTGAATTTAGCATGGAGCCGTTTACCACATTTTTTCCTCAACAAACTAAACTACAACATATTACAAAAACTTCATTTACCATATTTTTTAAAAAAATCAGGTCATAATGGCAATTATCCAGGATCAAGATGGGGTATCCACCTCCATTTTTTGCTTGATTTGGTACTTCCTGGCTTTGATCACTTTCGGGGAGGTTTGGAGCAGTTGGGCCAACTGCTGGTT
>JAFGSC010000037.1 GCA_016934875.1 Candidatus Atribacteria bacterium | reverse complement strand
TCATTCAGTGTTTCTTCCGAATATCTCACAACAAGCACATTCCTCCGACTTCCTTAGCCATCCAATTGATCTTAAAAAAACTTTTCTAAATCACTTCTAAATCATTTCTTCGCTTCAAAAATACCAGCTCGAATATAAAATAATCAATGATACATCTATCACTGACAATCTGCTATAAAGTTGTCTAGTAATATTATCTTCTACACAATAGGTTAAATTCCTCTTTTTTTTATCATTTTTTTAAATAAAGTATAAAAAACATTTTATTTAATTTTTAGACTGTCTGTTATCTTTAAATTTCGCATTAGACTTATTTGGATTTTCAAATTCAAAATAGGCAATCCGAAGCATCTTCTTTGGGGGACTTTGCGCTCACTTTACCATACCTCCCACCACCACCGGCGATTAAAGTTAACTCTCCATTCCTGGCAGCAATAATATCATCTGCGATTTTAAAGCCAACAACCTTACTTATTTCTTGATGAGAGGCTTTATGGAGAATATTCATTTCTGTTCCAAAATAACTAAATAGTTTTTCCAAGGTCTTTTTACCTATTCCCGGTACAAAACTTAATGCTACCTGGTGATAGTAGGGTGGACGGTGTAAGGGGGAAATTGTCTTACGACCTTGACTGATTTCAACGATTCTATCTAAAACTCCCTTGGTTACTTTCTTACTTCCGCACCTTTCACATTGAAATACAGGAGGTAATCCCACAGCCGTATGATTACATTCTTCGCAATGAGTACGATGATATTTACCTAGTTTAGGATCAAGACCATAATTCGCAATGATTTTTCTCCCATTCTCTCTTTTCAAAGCCAACAGCAATTCCTGGTATGTTGGCTGTTCGACTTGAATTAAATTGTACTCCCGACCGATTTTTCCCAAAGAATGGGCATCCGAATTCGTTAGAAAAGTAAACTCCGATAGTTCTTCCAAACTATCCGCTAAATCTGTGTCTGCACTTAATCCCAATTCTATAGCCGGAATCTTTTGAATCGTAGAAGGTGTGAACATGTCTTTTAAACGATCAACGCAGTTACCAAAAATACTTTTATAAGGAGTAAAAACATGGGCTGGTATAAGAATTCCCCCTAAACCATTCACGATATGAAAAAATTCTTGTGCCGTTAAACCACAATTTTGGGAGCTTAAATTGAGGTTGGTTACGAACTTGTTCATTCTTTTACTGAATTCCCGGATATCAACAAAATAGGGGAAAAAAGCAATTTGATGAGACAATCCGCCACTCTTTTCCCTTGTCTCTATTTCTGATCCTAAAATCACCGTTACAGTGTCATGATAGCGCAACCCTCCATCGTGAATCTCTTTCATTTCTCCATTCTGAATTAATTGTCCAATATCATCTATAACTCTAGGAGATGCACAATCTACGATGCCTACAATATCAATCCCTTTCCTCGTCTGACACTCTCTGGCAATATTCGCAAAGGTTAATTCCCTGGAAGCGGTAACCTTTACGGGTAAACCATGCTGATCGCTCCCTATATGTACGTGAAGGTCCATAAAAAATGAATTCTCTTGCTGGATGTTTATTGACTTAACCACCATAATATCCCGATCAAAGTTTTTGCATCTCTAATTTTATCCTGTTGTAGTAACAAAAGGATCTCTTCCTTATTCAATTCTAAAACTTCAATAAATTCATCCTGATCAGTGTTCGTCTTTGTCTGGTTAAGCTCCTGGGCAAAATAAAGCGTTAAATTCTCATTACAGAAGCCAGGAGCTGAATAGAAATTGAAAATTTTTTTCCAACTTTTAGCCTGATAACCTGTTTCTTCTTCCAGTTCTCTTCGGGCACAATCAAGTACCTGTTCTGGAGGTTCAAGCGTACCTGCAGGTAATTCAATCAGAGTGTCTTCAACTGCCTTTCGAAATTGTCTGACCATCAAGAGCTTCTTCTGGTTATTCTGTGCTAAAATAACCACGGCACCCGGGTGTTCAATGATCTCTCTCGTTGATTTCCTCCCATTGGGAAGAGTCACTTCATCCTTTCGAAGCTGAATCACTCTACCTTTATAAATTTTTTCAGACCTGATTGTTTTTTCAGATAAATCATTCATCTTCATCTTTTTATTTATTTCAACAGGAAATGATTACCTGCTCTTCTAGCCAATGGCTATTTCCTTACCTCTTATTAATGCCTCCTTGTTTAAGGCTAAAATTTTTTCAGACTTTTTCCCTAAGATGTCTTCCAATGCTTGAAAAATCGTTTCCATTTTAACACTATTACTTTTAGCTACATAGGCACCCAGCACAACCATATTGGCGACTCTTAAATTACCCAAATCATTTGCAATATCGTTAGCCAGTACCTCTATTACCTGCACATCGGTACGTTTGACCGTTTTGAAAATTAGAGATTTATTCAGTATAATTGTACCACCCTTTTCTACAAGTGGTTCAAATTTCTCTAAAGACGGCATATTCATAGCGATCAATGTCATGGGATTGGATACCACGGGTGAAGCAACTTCATCGGTAGAAACAATTACCGTACAATTTGCAGTCCCTCCACGCATTTCCGGACCATAGGAAGGCACCCAGGCAACATGCTTTCCCTCAAGCATTCCGGCATAAGCAATCAATCGACCCATTAAAAGGACGCCTTGCCCACCAAAACCAGCAAAAATGATTTCATCCAACATTTAGGATCCCTCCTCGCTATTTTTAAACTCACCTAAGGGATAATAGGGTATCATCTTTTCTTCCAGCCATCGATTTGATTCTTTGGGGCTTAATCCCCAGTTTGTTGGACATGTTGAAAGAACTTCAACCATAGAAAATCCTTTCCCGTCAATTTGAAACTGGAAAGCTTTTTTGATTGCTTTCTTTGCACGCATGATATAAACGGGCTTCGTTAAGGCGACTCTAGCGATATAGCTGGGACTATTCAAGGTTGCAAGTAATTCAGACATCCTGATGGGCTGCCCCATGGTGGCTGCATCCCGTCCATAGGGTGAAGTCGTAGTGACCTGTCCAATCAGTGTGGTGGGAGCCATCTGGCCACCTGTCATACCATAAACTGCATTATTGATAAAAATAACGGTAATCTTTTCACCACGATTGGCAGCATGAATAATTTCAGCTGTT
>JAFGSC010000291.1 GCA_016934875.1 Candidatus Atribacteria bacterium | reverse complement strand
GATGCCGGAGCGGTCGAACGGGGCGGTCTCGAAAACCGTTGTTCTGCTATCGCGGGACCGAGGGTTCGAATCCCTCTCTCTCCGCAATAATTTTATAATAGTATTTATATATCAGTTTTTTACAAAGTATTTTTTATTTTTACATCATCTTATACATATACTTTTCACTTTAAACTTCATGCAAATTGCATGACCTTGTTTAAGCGAGGTATAACTTCAATTGGAATCTACCATACCGCGTGGAGTCCTAATGAAAATTGACTGGAATTTGTGCCACCACATCGCTTGGAAAAATGGGAAAGGAAGAAGTTCCCAAAATTACTATCAATCTATAACACTTTGATTATCCTGGAGGATTTGTTGATCCGGATTTTTTGTTTTATTCCTTCTGTTTTTTTAACGTCGGACTAAAATGATACCACTCACCGGTAAAAAACGCTACCACCTAATTTTATTTCCCGGATAAAACAATAATCTTTCGCCTTTTGAAAGATTATCAAAATGAAATCCAGCTTTATTTGTCTTCATTGCGGAGGTACTTTTTTATGTAATCCACACGTAAAAGATCAACAATATTGTAACGATACAGCATGCCGTCAAGCAAGACGAAGAGCTTGGAAACTTAAGAGTTACAGGACAAATAAATCCTGCCGACAGAGATGTTTAAATCATCAGAAAACCTGGCGTAAGCAGCGACCGGTCCATGAATATCAGAGAGAATACCGGGAGAGTCATCCGGAGTATGTAAAGCGCAATCGTGAGATGCAGCAGGAGCGCAATAGAAAGCGTCAAAAAGTATCCGGGTCAATGATTGTAAATAGGAACACGTTATCTACGCAGTCCAGTGATAGCGGGACATACGCGTTAATGCAAATAATAAACGGAAAGATTGTAAATAGGAATACGTGCACGGTCAGGCTACAGGTATTATCGGGGGAAGAGATGATTTTGGCCCAAAATAGTGTTAGATTGTAAATAGCAACACGTTCGTTTAAGAAAAAACTGCTTTTTAAATTTACCGGTAGTAAAAACACTACCGGTGAGTCAGAGAATCGAAGAGATACCTTTAAGTGAATTTGACTTGTCGCTCTCAGAGATGCGGGTGATGAATATGTCACGTATTATACAAGTGGAGAAGTCCATGCGTCTGTACGGCCAGTTGCAGCCTGTTGTTGCGTGTTTTCATGAAGGGACTTACCAACTCATCGACGGTTTTAAAAGATGCTATGCTGACGATTTACACTATAACCTTGTAAAACAGAAACTGCACGGAAATATTTCCTGCGAAAGCGAACCGGAGAAAGGGGTATTGTTTAAGATTGATGTGCCGGTGAAATAATAAGAACCAGTACCATCCCTAACTTACTACAGCCAGAAATATTTGCATTTAATTCAGTAATGGCTTAAATTTGATAATGAAATAAATAGACCGCTGATGCCAAGCATTAGTGAAGGATACAATTACGACATCTTCATCTCCTACCGCCAGAAAGACAACAAAGGGGACAGGTGGGTGAGTGAGTTTGTTGATTCTTTGAAGACGGAACTTGAATCGACTTTCAAGGAAGAAATCAGCGTCTATTTTGATATCAACCCTCATGATGGACTTTTGGAGACACATGATGTTGATGAATCCCTGAAGGATAAACTGAAGTGTCTCATTTTTATACCGATAATCTCAAGGACCTATTGTGATCCGAAGGCTTTTGCCTGGGAGCATGAATTCAAAGCTTTCGTTGATTTTGCTTCAAATGATCAATTCGGATTAAAGGTAAAACTCCCTAGTAGCAATGTTGCGAGCAGGGTCCTGCCAATAATAATATATGACCTGGATAAACATGATATTAGACTCTGTGAATCGGTTTTGGGAGGAGTTCTTCGTGGTGTAGAGTTTATATATAAATCTCCAGGTGTGAACCGTCCATTAAGGGCAAATGAAGATCATCCACATGATAATATCAATAAAACTTATTATCGTGATCAGGTCAACAAGGTGGCCAATAACATTAAAGATATTTTGACCGGCTTAACTATAGGAGAACTATCAGTTGATGATGAGAAAATTATCGTTGAGCGACCTATAAAGAAGAAGATAAGGGAAATTCCTTCTGCTTCACTTTTATACAGACTCAGAAGCCTTACTGAGATTAATCCCAAAGCGTGGCGCATAATTGCCCTAGTATTTATTTTATTTAGTGTTGGATTAATTTGGTTGTATTTGAATAAAAAACCTGCCTCTCCTGACAGAGCAATAATAAGATTTGATACTCCATTAGCTCAATACCTTGAGCGTGTTGAAAGAAGAGCTTTGGCTATTTCTCCAAAAGCAGAATACCTGGTATACTGTATGAACAATGAATTGAACTTAATTCGGATCAACAGTGATGCACCATCTGAACCTATTCGAGAAACAAGATATTGTGATCAGCCGTTTTTCTCACCTGACAGTAAATGGATAGGTTTTTTCAACTTCAGGGAGAGAAAGATCATGAAGGTACCGATTGATGGAGGGAATCCAATCCTGATTTGTGGCCTTGCGAGCTCTATGAATGAGGCTAACTGGTATGAAAACAAGATTATTTATGCAGTAGGAAGTAATATATACAGTGTGTCAGATAATGGTGGCACACCTGAACTTATATATCCCCTGAAAGAATCAGAGAATGACCCTATAATTTGGAATCCTCAACTGCTTCCTGACAAAAAAACATTGCTATTTAGCCAGGAAAATGGAGATGGAGGGTGGAGCATTTTGACCTGGAAATTGGGAAGTAAAGAAAATCCTGGTGTGCTTATTGAAAGAGGTAAAAGCGGTAGATTTCTAAATTCCGGACACATTATATATTCTTTTATTAACCGTTTATATGCATGTAAATTCAATCCCAAAACAAATCGTATTATTTCTGATCCTCAACTTATTAAAACGAATCCGGTGATGGAGGAGACCTACAATCAAATTTCTCTTGGGCAATCTCAATTTGATATTTCAGAAAATGGACTTTTAGTTTATTATGAGAAGCAACCTGCACATTTAAAAAAGCTTGTATGGGTAAATGAATACGGAAGAGTAACACCAGTTATAGATGAAGTAAAAAATTATATCATCTCGGCAATTTCATCTGATGGGGAAAATATTGCGGTCTCTGTTAATCCTGATAAAATCGCCTTTGGTTATACTAGAGAGGAAGAAACTGAAAATTGCCAAATTGAAATTATAAATATAAAAACAGGAAACAGCACCTTGTTTATTAGGAATGCTGATTGGCCCGTCTGGTCAGCTGATAATACTTCCATTATATACGTCACCGGCAACCAGGTTTTTCAAAAACCACTTGATCCCAGTCAGTCTCCTGAGATTCTGTTTGCGGTAGATAGCGTTGAGTATATTCAGACTCATGACTTGTCAGTGGATGGAAGATATCTTCCTTTTACAATTGGAACGATGGGGCGAGGATCGGCTATCGGTTTTTACGATATGATGAACAGAAAAACTAAAATATTGGATTATTACAATTCTGCTCAGTGGGTTTTTTACCCTGCCATCTCACCAGATGGGGAATGGGTAACCTATTTATCAAATTACCAAGGAAATGTTGCTGCATATGTGGCCCCATTTCCAAGTCATGGACAAACGATAAAAGTTTCGATGCCTCGAAGCAGCAACGAAACCAATTTTCCAGTATGGTCTCCGGATATGACGGCATTGTATTATCGTACTTACATACCAGATTTCGAGATATGGAAGGTTAAAGTAGGTGTCTCCTTTGATCAATTCTCTTATGAACCTCCACAGTCAATTTTTAATGGCGGTCACAGATTTCCCCGAACAACGAATACTGCTAATGTTGAAATTCATCCCGATGGTGATCGTTTCCTTCTTATGCAATTAATATCTGAAACCCAGGAAGAAGTCATTGAGCCTCGCATCAAAGTTGTGGTAAATTGGGAGGATGAGCTAACGCGTAAGTGAATCAGGTAATACCTGTAAATCCAGTGACCCTAATCACCTTTAGGAAGATTCTTTTGAACAACTACTTCCAAGACTAAATCTCTAATATATAGATAAGTATCTAGAAGGTTGACTGTCGGCTTGAAGTGTCAACACTGGTGGTTTTTGAACCACTTTTCTTGAAAACACGAGAAGTGGTTTTTGTTTTGTGCTAGGTTTGTGCTAGGTTTTGGGTGAAAATTGGATTTTTCTGACCAAGAGATGAATAGGCAATATTACACCCCCTACAAGACCATCATCTGAAATCGTTTGGTGTAGTTTTTGGATATATTACTCGTTTTCAGATCTTTTTTTGAAGGTAAGCATTCGGCGAACCAAGTGCATGCAGCAATCTGATCCATGGCTATCTTGGAATGTTTAATTTCCAGTACAAGTTTGTTGTAGTTCTTCTATGTTGAAATCCAAATTTTCGGAGCATTATTTTTAAAGAACCTATAAATTAATCCTGTACCTTTGTTTTTGTAAAGCCCAAGAGGAAACAGGCT
>JAFGSC010000290.1 GCA_016934875.1 Candidatus Atribacteria bacterium | reverse complement strand
ATGCGATAAGCCAGTGGTGCACCCAAATTAGAAGCATGCTGATAAATGGGCTGATACAACGAAAAGTTGACCAGCTCTTCATTCACTTTTATTGCTCCGCTGGGAACCGGCGTCAGCATTCCTCCACGACCGGAACAGGCAACGATCTTGGCTTTTTTGGGAAGATATTTTGTGATAAAAAAGCGAACGGCCTTTTCTCGAAAATCAATTTGATTACCAATATTTGGAAATTGCCTGATTTCTCTTTCAGAATGCTCAATGTTGTCTTCAATGATACAACTGACTTTACTTTCCTTTAGATCGTATAGCGCACATTTCGTGGTCGTTGAACCGGGATTAACTGTAAAAATAACACCATCCTCATTCATGTGTTTCCCCCCATGACTTTATCGCAAACGATAGATCTTGATCCCCAAACGTTTTTTATTTTCAATGGCTTGAGCCTTACTTTTCTCAATGAAATTCGCTGGTTTGTTAGATATGTAGATTGTAAAACCGACGAATAATAATATTAAAATTCCCCAGATCGTTAAATCCAACTGCAAAAAAACAGGGAAATAGGTACTCATGATTATTGTCTCCTTCCTTTTCTGAACTTAAGAAAAGGCGGTAACTCATTTGAGGTTTGAATCGTCCATTGCGAACGCATACTAATGACAATAAAGGTAATTAAACTTAATAAGGCACACCAAACTGAAATATGTAATTTAAAATAAGTCTGAAAATTAATGGGTAGATTAAATTGATACATAATTCCACCAATCAGTGCAACGGTCAATGCCCAAAAAGCGGCATCCGGGTGAGCTCTTTTCCACCAAATACCAAAAGCAACGCAAATCATCAATGCCCCACGAATGGAATAAACAAAGAAGGCTTGATGTAAAATCTTGGGCAAGCTCATTGCACCAAAAGCAGAACTGATTCCGATAATTAAAATCCACAGGCGAGTCCACCGAGAAAGATAATGATCATCGGTGTCCGGATGAAGCCATCTCTGCCAAATATCTTTCGCCATAATGGATGCGCAGCCAAAAAGTATCCCGGCAACTGTCGAAATCAAGGCAGCAAAAATCCCGGCAATGCCGATTCCCCCAATTACTGGATGAATATTCATCAAAGTAGCCCCTAAGGCTAACTTCGGATTATCTGTTAACCCTGCAGCCCGAGCATATAAACCCATAGAACCTGTCCAGATACTTAAAGGCAGAATCAGGATAGCTGCCAGTACGGGGGCTAAACGTGCTACTTTCCAATTCCTGGCTCCAAAAGAATAGTTAATGGTTGCCTGGGCAGCTGGTATACCCAAGACACCTCCCAAAAAATAGCCGAGGACTGCCATACCTCCAAGGCTAAAGGGGCTAAGTAGAGTAATGGCGTCCAGACTTGCTCCGTTAAGGGCATTGGCTAATCCAGTATAACCTGCCATCCCTGCTGAAGTGGAAAGTAAGGGAATTTCCTTTTGCATCACCCACCAGAAAGCAACGGGGATACCTGTTCCTATGGTAAACATAAAGGCTACGCTGGTAAAGGCAACAGACCACATTCCTGCTGCCAATAGATAAATGGTCATTGCCAAACCACAGATTAAAACACTGAGTTGTAGATTAAGACCAGTTACACTTGATATTAGGGAACCTAGGGCGGTCATCTGGATAACCGTAAAAAACCAGTATCCAATGACATTGAGAACAGAGGCAATTTTCCATGTTTTAATATCATAAAGGTAGTAAAGGTACTCCGGTACGGTTATCACATTGTATTTACGATAATAATGTGCAAAAGAAAAGCCAAAAAGCATCAAACCACAAGAAGAGGCAATATGATACCAAATCACACCCATGCCTTGATTGAAGGCTACTTCGGCTGTTCCAATGGTTCCCAGGCCACCCATGTATTCAGCTGCAATGGATACAGAAACAAACATAATGCCCAGCTTACGACCGGCCACTAAAAGGTCTTCAGAACCTTTAACCTTTCGTACAGCCAAAAGTCCCAAAAAAACAATAAAGAGAAAATAAATGATAAGGATCATGAACTGAATCGACATCACTGATATTCTTCTTTCTTTCTTAAATAGCCAAAAAGGTAAGAATGATTCCCAAAATAAAAATGATCAGATACAATAACAAGAATGGTTTATCGGTCTGGTCAAAAAGGGTCAGGTCTTCTTTTTCAATAAAATCAGATCCTGCTTTTGTTTCTTCTAAAAAATCTTTAACATCAAAATCCATTGGTTCTATCATAAATACCATTCCTTCTAACGATTCAATGATAAAAAATCTCTCTTAACTAAACGAACGATATCCAAGAGAATTAGAAATTTTTTGTGAACCTTCCTTGATTAATAAAGTAAACTTTGATATTTTCTCTTTCGTAAATCGATTAATTGGACCAGAAATGCTTAAAGATGCAATCACTCTTCTATCGTGATTAAAGATAGGTGCCGCTATGGATGCAGATCCCATCATTCTTTCTTCAAAGCTTATCGCATAGCCTTGCTTTCGTATTTCTTTTAAGTGTTCTTTTAACTTTATTGGATCAGTAATCGTTTTTGGACCCAAAGGCATAAGATTCTCTTCTTTAAGAATTTGATCAATTTCGTTTTCCGGTAAAAATGCTAATATTGCTTTTCCCGAGCCACCACTGTATAAAGGTAAACTTTTACCTAACTGTATAATTCGCCTAATATCGTGAGGGCTTTCAATCTTTTCAATACTCACTCTTCTAAAGTCGACAATAATATTGAGATCAATACTCTCTGCAGTCTTACTTGCAATATCTTTCATCACAGGAAGGGCATAGTCTCTGATTTCAAAATGCTCTTTTACGATGTTACCTAATTCGAATAATTTTAAACCTAACCAATATTGATTTGAGGATTGATTCTTCTTGATAAAATGCTCATCTTCAAGGGTGACCAATATGCGGTGTACAGTACTTTTATGTAGATTAAGCTCTCTACTTAATTCAGTGATGGATAGTTCCTTTCTTCGTAAAGAAAAAACTTCCAGGATGCGGATTGCCCTTTGTATCGAATGAATATAGTAATCTGAACGGTTTTTGCTCTTCACTTACTATAGATTCCTTTGATGAATTGTCTTACATTATAAAACTCTGTCTCATTTTTATCATTATTATACTACATTATTTATTAATTTCAAAATACAATTTTTTATTACTTGTTCTATTATCAATATTTTTTTAGAATCAGGTAGACTTATTATTGATCAAAAAATGATTTCAATTAGAAAATGAATGAATTGACTGAATCCCAATGGCCTATATCTTCAATTTTTTAAGCATCATAAATTTAATGGCTAACGACTGGTAAATCTCTATGGATCAAAAGGAATTTGTAGGGAAAACCTGTGAAAAGAATATATCCGCTGTAGAAATACAGAAAAACGTAACTCAAAATAGTGTAAAAATCGGATAAAATATTTTTAAGATGATAATAAAATCATTATCTAAGGCAAATAGACGTTATCAAATCTCTATCGATTTCACAATAAAGAGAGAGGTCTCCCTCTCTCTTT
>JAFGSC010000036.1 GCA_016934875.1 Candidatus Atribacteria bacterium | reverse complement strand
TATATTACTTCAGTATTTGGAATATGGGGTGGAATGATTGCGGCTATGCTCATAGCCGCAATCGGTTTAGGAATAGCTGGAACACTTATCGAAAGAATTGCTTATCGTCCAATCTACCCGGCAGGAAGGCTTCCCGCAGTTGTTTCGGCCTTGGGAGCTTCGATTGTCATTCAAAATGGGATTATGATCGTCTGGGGGCCTCGGCCTCAGGCATATACAGCCCAGGTAGTGCCTTCAACGGTTTTGACAATTGGTGGAATCAAGATTACCTTGATGCAAATCATTGTCTTGATCATATCCTTTATTTTAATGGCGCTATTATTTTATATTGTACAAAAAACAACCTTTGGTGCAGCGATACGAGCTTGTGCTTTAGATAGGGATACTGCTGCTTTGATGGGTATTAATATCGAGACCATAATCTTTTTCATTTTTGCCCTGGGGCCTGCCTTGGGAGGCATGGCTGGGGTTATGGTAGGTATGTATTATCGAAAAATCAGCTTTGTCATGGGCTGGAATTACGGATTGAAAGCATTTACGGCTACGATCTTAGGAGGTATTGGGAATATTCCCGGTGCCATGGTTGGTGGTCTTATTCTGGGAACCCTTGAGATGTTGGGTTCTGTTTACATTTCTACTGCCTATAAGGATGTATTCGTATTTATCATCTTAATTTTAGTATTAATTTTTCGTCCTACAGGCATTTTAGGAGAAAAGATTGCTGAGAAAGTATAGGAGGTAGGCGAAAATATGAAACTGAATCAAGATTCAGGTAAGCAAAAGGGAATTTCAAATCGATGGCTCATTTGGTTGGTAGCAATTGTATTTTTAATATTACCTTTTCTAATTAACGACTATTGGGTAGATGTGTTATTCTACTTTGGGAATTATGCCCTATTGGGTTTAAGTTTAAATATTGTCTTAGGAGAAGTAGGACTTTTTGACTTGGGTCATATGGGATTTGTGGCTATCGGCGCTTATACGACTGCCATTCTCAACACCATGTTTGGAATTCCTATCATTATTTTATTGCCGATCAGCGCCTTGGCAGCAGGAGCATTTGCTTGGTTGGTATGTTCACCGATTATCCATTTACGGGGTGACTATCTTTGTATTGTGACCATCGGAATGGGAGAAATTATCAGGCTTACCCTAAACAATAATCCCTTTGGGATTACCGGTGGCCCCAATGGTGTGTTTGGGATTGACTTTCCTTCACTGGGAAATCTTTTTGTAATCGACGATTCTGTAAAGTTTTATTATTACATTTGGGTTATTGTTGGTTTGACGATTATCGGGTTAGTGAATCTGCAGCGGTCCAGAATCGGTAGGGCTTGGAATTATATCCGTGAGGATGAAATTGCAGCCGAATCAACCGGTATTGATGTCAGGTATTACAAATTATTGGCCTTTATTTTAGGAGCGGGATTAGCGGGCATATCCGGAAATATTTTTGCCAGCAAACTTATGATTGTATCTCCGGAAAGCTTTAGCTTTATGGAGTCATGCCTGTTATTCTGCATAGTACTGATTGGAGGAATGGGTTCGATACCGGGAGTGATTATCGGATCTGCCGCCATTAGCCTTTTCCCGGAGGTATTCAGACCTTTTGCCCAATCAAGGATGTTAATTTTTGGTGTTGCAATGATCGTCATGATGGTTTTTAGACCCGGAGGAATTTGGCCAAGGAAAAGAGGGTCCTCAGAACTTCAATTACTTCATATGAAAGTAGGGAAAGAAGTTGAGTGAAAATGTTATCAAAATTGACCAGGAAATAGGCAGAGAAAAAGGAGACTTGACCACAAAAAAAAACGGTCAGGTTCTGTTACAAACCGAACAGTTAGACAAAAAATTTGGAGGATTGATTGCTGTGAATCATTTTGACCTGAAAGTGAGCAGGGGGCAGATTAGCAGCTTGATCGGACCAAACGGTGCTGGAAAAACAACGGTTTTTAATGTCGTAACCGGTATATATCGGGCGGATGGAGGAAAAGTCATTTTTAAGGGAGAAAACCTTGCCGGGAAAAAGCCACATGAGATCGTCCGAAGTGGAATCGCCAGAACTTTTCAAAATATTCGTCTTTTTCCGAATATGACCTGCCTTGAAAATGTGATGGCCGGACAGCATTGCCGAAGCTGCGAAGGCATGATTAATTCTCTTTTTCAAACACACAAACAGCACATGGAAGAAGTGAAAATTAGAAAGTGTGCCGAAGATCGTTTAAAACAGGTTAATTTGTGGCAATACAGAGATGAGTTGGCTAAAAATATTGCCTATGGCAATCAGAGAATGTTGGAGATCAGCCGAGCTTTAGCCTCAAACCCGGACTTATTGATTTTAGATGAACCCAGCAGTGGATTGAACGATAAAGAAACGGAAGATTTAATGAAATTCCTCAAGGGAATCATTCAGGATCATCTCACAATTTTATTGATTGAGCATGATATGAATGTGGTCATGGGGATCTCGGATTGGGTGTCGGTGATGGATGAAGGGAAAAAGATTGCGGAAGGTTTACCGGAACAAATCTATACGAATCCTCAAGTGATCGAGGCATACCTGGGTAGAGAAGAAGACGAGGAGGATGAATAATGGGGGCATTGTTAAAGGTAGAGGACTTAGAAATCTATTATGGCTCGATTGGAGCACTGAAAGGCGTATCCCTGGAAGTGCATGAAATGGAAATTGTCACTGTTCTGGGAGCAAACGGAGCCGGGAAAAGTACGCTCCTAAGGGCAATTTCCGGATTACTGCCGATCCGTCGTGGGAAAATACTCTTTCACGATCGGATAATGAACGATGTGAAAGCATTCAAGATTGTGGTAGGAGGGATTTCTCATGTTCCTGAAGGGCGCAAGGTATTCCCAACACTCACGGTTGATGAAAATCTTAATTTAGGGGGATATACCCGAAGGCACGATAGAAAAGGCATCAGGGAATCAAAAGAGAGAGTCTACGGCCTTTTTCCCATATTAAAATCGCGTCGGAATCAACTCTCTGGAACACTATCCGGGGGTGAGCAGCAAATGCTGGCTATCGGGAGAGGACTGATGAGCAATCCTCAATTACTATTATTGGATGAACCGTCGTTAGGCTTAGCTCCTTTATTGGTAAGACAGATATTTAGGATCATTCGGGAGATCAATGAGCAGGGAGTTGCTATTCTTTTGGTGGAACAGAATGCCAGGAAGGCCTTGGCGATATCCCATAGGGGATATGTATTGGAAACGGGAAATATCACCATCAGTGGTTTATCTTCGGAATTGAAGAATAATAAAAGAGTGCAGGAAGCCTATCTTGGAGGGGCGGCTTTAAAGAAACAGAAGAGCAAAATGGTCTGATTCTTTTCACTGCCCATAAAATCAGAAATCTTTTCATAAAACCTTTGATGCCGATTTTATCAAGATATTTTTAAGGATCAGGGTATCATTGGTTTTCCTGTTTTTTGAAAACATTTGAAAAAGAATGTCTTTTTTGTTATATTATATGAAAATTGGTAAATTGTTTTATTGGCAATAGAAAGATAGGAAATATGAATCAGATAAATAATGAAGACAAGGAACTGATTGCACTGTTCAATGGAGAGCTTTCCGATTTAAAGGATAACTTGTTGACCATGTTTACCATGGTTAAGGATGCCTTGACAGAAGCGATTCATTCTCTGGTTAAGCAGGATCAGGAATTAGCACAGAAAGTCATCGACGGTGATGAAAAGATCGATCAAATGGAGTTGGATATTGAAGAACAATGCTTACAGTTGATCGTCATGAAGCATCCGGTTTCCAAGAAACTGAGGATTATTACCGGTGGAATGAAAGCCATTTCAGACTTGGAAAGAGTGGCAGACCGCGCAGCCAACATTGCCAGGGCAGGTCAGTATCTGGCTTCAAAGCCCATGGTAAAACCTTTAATTGATATTCCGCGAATGGCTGATATCACGATCAGTATGTTAAAGGATAGCCTGGATGCCTATTTCAGAGGTAATGTTGAACTGGCAGTATCCGTTTGGAATAGAGATAAGCTGGTAGACCAGATTAATCAGCAGGTATTTCGTGAGCTGCTGACTTTTATGCTGGAGGATCCCCATACCATCAGCCGCGGAATTTACCTGGTATTCATTGCTGACAACCTGGAGAGAATTGGCGACCATGCCGGAAATTTAGCGGAAAGAGTTGTGTATATCGTGAACGGAGAACGAATGAAAACAAAAATTGACCCAAACAATAGGAAGTTGGAATCATGACCTTTATTATTCGCTTGATCGATAATATTTTTCGAATCTATGGCTATCTCATTGTAGCCAGAATTTTTTTATCCTGGATACCTGTAGATCGTACGAGTCCAATTGTAAAGTTTATCTATAAGGTGACAGAGCCGATCCTGGCACCCTTTAGGGTTATCATACGGTTTGGTGGAGTAGGCATTGACCTTTCTCCCATTATTGTGTTTTTTTTGCTTAATTTTTTGAGAACATCTTTAATCAGATTGATCGTGAATATCTATTACTAAACGATCTCTGAAAATGTTCGTCGTGATGTGATGATTACCTATCCCTGTAATGAAGTTTTAATTCTGATAATGAATGGAAAAGGTGTCAATAGAAGGAGGATGTTGGATGAGAATTACCCCAATGGATATCGAACAGCAACAGTTCGGAAGATCATTTAGAGGATATAACGAAGAAGAGGTTGATAATTTTTTAGACCGTATTGCCAAGGATTACGAAGAAGTCCTGAATGAAAATGTCAGATTAAAAGAAGATAACGATAGGCTTCAGTCGAGGTTGGAAGAATATTCCAGGATGGATGAAACCTTGAGGAGTGCACTATTGAATGCGCAGCAGAGTGCTTCCAGTATCAAGGCAAATGTCCAAAAAGAAGCCCAGCTATTGATCGATGACGCTAAAATTGAAGCTGAAAA
Source organism: Candidatus Atribacteria bacterium (assembly GCA_016934875.1). GTDB lineage: Bacteria > Atribacterota > Phoenicimicrobiia > Phoenicimicrobiales > Stramentimicrobiaceae > JAFGSC01. The sequence continues at coordinate 792 of JAFGSC010000036.1, read as the reverse complement.
AATCAAGCAAAGAGCGAAGCAGGAGATTTATAGCATTACCAGCGAGATTGAAGAACTTAGAAAGAGAAAATTTCTTATCCTCGAGAAATTAAAAAATACCTTTAAACTTCATATTCGTATGTTGGATGAAGAAGTCGAAGAAGAACCAATGACAGAGAATTCAAAATATATGCAGGATAAAGAGTTGGAAGATCTTAAGATGAAGCTCTACGCCAATGATGAAAAGAACGTTCAGGATGTCCGTGAAATCGAAAATGGCAGCGGGAGCGAAGAGGATCGGTAATCGGTTAGGAAGAGTTTATGAACTTCGTGAACTGAAGGGATTGATTTTTCATTGACTCTTTTTTGAAAGAGTGATACGATTACATCGTTTCAATGCAAAATAGAAGAGAGAATCGGTTCTCTCGATATAGAACCATTCTCTAGGAAAAAACCAAGAGGAAGAGTAAGCAGAAAACCATCAATGCTGAAAATCACCTCTTTCAATTTAGACTGGAAAAAAGATAACGTCAAAACGGTTGAACCGATACAACTAAACATGGAAGGATATTTTCATATTTCTTTCATCAAAGGTGATGATGCAGACGGCATGGTAACCTGTGCAGTAAAAAGATATCCGAAAAGCCAATGACCTTTTGTCTGGTAAGAAACGGGATTAACCGGATCAACGAGATGATTCGGTTGGCTGAAAATGGAAGGGAAAAGGAGATAAGGACAAAAAGCAATCATCACAAATGAAGGTGGTACCGCAGGAAGATTAAACCTCTTGCCCTTTACCGGCAAGGGGTTTTT
>JAFGSC010000289.1 GCA_016934875.1 Candidatus Atribacteria bacterium | reverse complement strand
CCTAAACCATTTACCAACACCGATACCTCGTCCCCCGATTGATAGGGTAGGTCCTCCAAGATAGACTCCATTATTTTTTCTACTATCTCATCAGCGGGTTTTAATTCTCCCTTCCCTATTCCTGGTTCTCCGTGGATACCGATACCAATCTCCATCTGCCCTTCATTCATCTTAAAGGTAGGTTTACCCATCTCCGGAAGAATACAAGGGGAGAGTCCAACTCCCATACTACGTACATTGGCACATGTCTTTTCTGCAACTCTTTTCACTTCATCCAGAGAAGCCATCTCTTCGGCATAAGCACCGGCAATTTTATAGACAAAAAATATTCCGGCAACTCCCCTTCTCTTATCTTCTTCCCCTTTGGGCGAGGAAGCTACATCTTCTCCGGCAACTACCTGTTCAACTCGGATACCTTCCATATCAGCCATTTCAGCAGCCATATCAAAATTCATTACATCTCCGCCATAATTTCCGTAGATATACAAGACTCCACTCCCGCTGTCAATTGCTTTAGTAACTTCTAACATCTGCTTGGCACTGGGAGAAGCAAAGACATTTCCTACTGCACAGCCGTCTAACATCCCTTTTCCGACATAGCCTAAAAATAGAGGTAGATGTCCTGATCCTCCTCCGGTAGAAATTCCAACCTTCCCAGGTTTTTTCTCATCTGAACGGACTAAACATCTTAAATCATTATTTACACACTTAAGCTGCTCCGGGTGTGCTGTTAAGATCCCTTCGATCATCTCATTAACAAAATTCTTCGGGTTATTTATAATCTTTTTCATAAATACCTCCTTAATTCATTAATTAGTTTTTAATCTTTTTATCGATTTTTGTGATAGTTTAGCACTGTAAAAATTGATTATCATTACTAAAATTAATATCAAACCCCATATGACCTTCTTGGAAAAGGGACTAAAAGATAGAATATTAAAACCGCTTTGAAGAACTTGCAAGGTAATAATCCCCATAATAAGTCCGAATATACTTCCAGCCCCTCCGCTGGGATCGACCCCCCCTAAAACGCAAACAAGGATTGCTTGGAGCAAATATACAGAGCCATATCCTGGTCTAATTGAATTGACTCTTGATATCATTATTATTGAAGCCAATCCGGCAAATAAACCGCTCATCATATAGGTTTTGATTAAGATACTTTCGTTGCTTATACCGCTAAAACGGGCTGCTATCGGATTAGATCCTAACATGTATACACTAAATCCAAAGGTAGTTTTGTTTAAAATTATAACAGCTGCTAAGGCACAAAGAATAAAAATAATCATCGGCACCGGTATTAAAAAAATGGTTCCACTCCCAATAAGTAAGAATTTTTCAGAAAATCCTACAATACCATATCCTTTGGTTATAATAATTGCTATTCCTGAAAAAAGGCCCATCGTACCCAAGGTAGCAAGAATCGCCGGAACTCCTACATAAGCCACCAATATTCCGTTTAAGAACCCGCATATTAAAGATATAATAAGTGCTGATGTAATAGCTAAAATTATGGTGAATAACTCCTCATATCCGCCTATTTGGGAAAAGGTAAATTTAGTGAGAATAAGTGCGGCAACTATACCCGACAGATTAGCTGTGGCAACAATTGATAAATCGATCCCCCCGGTCAACATAGCCAACATTACGGCAATTGACAGTAAGCCAAATTCAGGGATTTGGCTAGACATCGATTGGAAATTTCTAATGGTTAAGAATTTACCCGGTAAAAATATCGATATTACCATGAAAACACTGATCATTATGATAAATAAAGTTAATGTCTTTGAATATTTTGAATATTTACCTAACAAATAGTACCCCCTATTACAAATTACTATCTTCTAAAAACTATATTTCCGATACTCCTCTTACTCTGATAGGAAGTAATACTAACACTTATGATAATTATCAGTCCTACAAAGAAATTTTGCCAGTAAGAAGATAACCCTACTAGGATAAGACTATTATTTAGTATGGTTACCATGGCCACCCCCATTATTGTTCCGATAATCGTTCCTGACCCTCCGGTTATTCTGGTCCCTCCCAAAACTACCGCCGCAATGACACTAAGCTCGGTACCTACTATATAGGTGGGATTGCTATAGCGGATCAGAGAAATATGCAGAACGCCGGCAATGCCGGCTAAAAAGCCTACGTAACAGTAAATAAAAAATTGAATCTTAGCAATATTGAAACCGGACCGTTCGGCAGAATCTATATCCCCGCCGATGGCGTAAATCCCCCTTCCCAGCATGGTATATTTCAAAATAAGCCAGGTTAGTAGAGCAAGAAGTATAAATATTATGATAAAGATGGATAACCCGTAGTTTATCCCATTTGGTTTGGTCAGGATAAGTAAATTTTTTGCACCGAATGCTTTAAAACAATCTGGCAATTGGGCTGAATTAATAGCTTTAGTTCCCACAATGGTTAGTAAAGCTCCATGAAAAACACTCGCTGTACCTAAAGTGGTAATCAGTGTTGGGATCTTAAAATACGAAATGAGCAGGCCATTAATCGCTCCCAGAGCAACTCCTACTAAGCAGGAAATCAAAAATGCAAAGAATATATTATCTACCCCGCTGGCTATCAGAACATTAGCAGCGATATACTGTCCTGAAATTGCAATGGCTGTAAAAGAGATATCTATCCCTCCTGAAAGTAAAACTATAAAGACTCCGATAGCCATTATTCCCATCCCCGCACTACTCTTGCCCAGATCAAACAGATTCTCCAGAGACAAAAAGGAAGAATTTAGAGAAGTAATGAATATAGAGTAAGTAATTATAACTAAAAATAAGTATGTCTCATTCTGTTTTAATAATTTTTGAATTTTGAAACTTCTATTATTTTTCACCATTAGATTACCCTAATTACTCTTTCTTGCTAATATATCCAGCAATTTATCCTCGGTTACCTCATTAGTATTAAGTTTTTTAACAATCCTGCCTTCTCTTATTACTATTATCCTGTTACAATTCCAGATAATTTCGGGAATCTCGTCAGAAATAATTATAACCCCCATACCTTTGTTGGCTAACCCTTTAATTATATTGTGTATATTGCTTTTAGAAGCAACATCTATCCCTACAGTAGGTCCGTTTAAAATAAATACTTTAGGGTCTGTAGCCAGCCATTTAGCTATAACCACCCTCTGCTGATTGCCACCTGACAGCGCCTGAGCCGCAGTCTCTAAAGACGGTGTAATTACATTTAATTCTTCTATCCATTCTTTTGCAGCTTCATATTTTTTGCTATTATCGAACAGTTTGAACCTATTCAACAACCTCTGTAATATAGTAACTACAATATTATTTCCGATAGACTGCTTTATAAATAAGCCCTGATTAAGCCTATCTTCGGGTAAGTAGCTTAAACCTAACTCGATAGCGTCTTGAGGGGATTTTATCTTTGCTAGCTTACCATCGATATATATCTCTCCTGAATCCGGTCTATTTAATCCGAACAGCGATAATGCAATTTCGGTCCGCCCGGAACCCAGGATCCCGGTTATTCCTACAATTTCACCTGAGCAAACTTTAAAATTTATATCCTGAAAATTACCTTTTTTGGAAAGATTTTTAACTTCCAAAAGCGGTTCTTTCTGTCCCTCTTTCTCTCGGTAATCAAGAACAGAATCGACTATCTTTTTACCACTCATATAGAAAGAAAGTGTATTATGGTCCAGCCCCTCAGTATTGTAAACACCAACCAACTTTCCATCTCGTATAACCGTTACTTTATTAGATATCTGTAAAACTTCACTAAGCTTATGGCTAACAAACAGGGTGGAAATTCCCCTTTTCTTTAAATCCAAAATTACAGAAAATAGACAATCAATTTCTCTTTTGGTAATTGCCGTGGTAGGTTCATCCATGATAATAAGTTGGGCATCTTGAGTTAATGCCCTGCAGATAGCTACAAGCTGCTTATTAGCAATAGAAATATTTTCTACCTTTTCATCTAAATCCAGCTCTTTACTAATATTGGAAAACTCTCTCTCGGCGATATTTTTTATTTCTTTCCAACTAATAAATCTCTTCTTTCTTTCTATCATCTGATTTAGGGAAATATTTTCAGCGATAGAAAGATTAGGGAATAAAGATAGGTCCTGATAGATTACCTGTATTCCTTCACTTATCGAATCAATAGCGTGTAAACTCTGGAATCTTTTACCATTTATTATTATTTCACCTTCGTCCGGTTTAACTACTCCAGATATTATCTTTATCAAGGTAGATTTTCCCGATCCATTTTCACCGACCAGGCAATGTATCTCACCTCTATTTATTGACAAACTGACTCTATCTAATGCTTGTACACCCACATATGATTTACTTATATCTTTAACTGCTAATAATTTTTCTAACTTTTCAACCATCATAACCTCACCAGGGTAATTCTTTGTAGACAAATTTTAGTTGCATCTTATTAAATGAAGTATCAATCTAATTCTTAAATACAGTTTTCGCATCCGGTTAATAAAATAATACTATCAATTTATACTATTATCAAAATTTTATTTAAGCAAAGCTTAAGATTTACTAACTAAAGATTGGTTGAAGGGATAACAACCCTTCAACCAATCTTCTCTCTGTAGCGGATATGGTCTATAAATCGTACTCGTCTATATTTTCAAGAGTAACATCTGCCCAGGCTTGGCCATAAATAATCGGGACACCAAATTGGTTATTTTTGATAGTTATGCTCTCATATCCAGGTCTACCTAAATCCATGCCCTCTTTGACTTCATTACCCTTAAGAAGCTCCCAGGCTACCTTAGCGGTAACATATCCTGCATCAGCTGGGATCCAGAAATGAATCGACTTGGCAGAACCGCTCTTTAGATAATCATAGGCGACAGAAGGCAAACAGGTTCCGTATGCAGCTACCTTGCCTATAAGTCCTTTTTCTTCAATAGCCAGAGCAAATCCGGGCACTCCGCACATAGCGCTTCCCATCATACCCTTTATATTTGGATAAGTTTTTAAAAGCTCTAAAGCCTTTTCATAATCAATTTGCTGGTTTTCATGGTCTTCTATTCTGTCACATACTAATTTCATATTAGGATATTTTTCTTTCTGTTGGGCAATTTCACCATCAACCCACTCGTTATGTGTTGTAGAAGTAAGATGACCCACAAAACAAGCATATTCTCCTTCGTAATTCATATCTTCAGCCATAACATCCATCATATGTCTTCCATAGGCGACATTATCAAAAGCTTCTATATCAAAACTTACCTGCTTCTGGTTAGATGCTTCATGAGTCAAAGTAAGAATTCCAGCATCATTTGCTTTCTTGAATACCGGTTCTAATGCTACAGGATCATTGGGAATAACCAGTATTGCGTCTACACCTTTAGCAATAAGATCTTCAATTAAAGCCACCTGGGATGCTGGATCGGCTGTATCAGCCCCAATTTGATAGGCATTAACTCCGGTATCTTTAGCAAATTGCTCAATGCCCAATCTCATATTATCAAACCAGGCAACTCCTTCAAGTTTAACTACCATGACAATTTCATAATCATTATCGGCAGCTTGTACTACCATAAATGCTGAAAATGTCGATAAAATTACTGCTAAAACTAATAACCATAATGTTATCTTTTTCATTTTTTTTCTCCTTTTAAATTTAATCTTTAGCTAATATATTCTTAGCCATCCTTAAGACTTCTTTGAAATATATTGAGCTGTCTTAAGTTCAATTTGAGCAAATATTTTCTTACCTTTTAATCACCTCCATTTTGGTACGAAGCTAACTCCTTGGATAGAAGTTGTAAAAAATCGGCTCCTTTAGCTCCGTCTATTATTCGATGGTCCATAGAAAGACTTAAAGGGAGAGACATTTTTTCTAACTTACCTATTCCAAGAATAGCAACCTGGGGAGGATTTATTATGGGAGTAAAATATTCTATGCCTTGTAAACCTAAATTAGTGATAGTGAATGTCCCTTTCTCGAAATCTTCAGGCTGCAATTTCCCTTTTAAGGCTTTATCGGTAATCTCTTTTCTTAATTGGGCTATTTCAAAAATATCTTTACCTTCTAAATCTTTAAGTACCGGAACCATCAATCCTCTATCTGTAGCTACTGCTAAATTAATATTTATCTCTTTGATAAACTTGTAATTTTCTTCTTCGAATATCGCATTAAACTCGGGGATTTTTTTAAAGGTAAGGATTAGGGCTTTAACGATAAAATCAACTAAGGAAAGATGTTGACTTAATCGAGCATTTATCTCCTTCCTTATGCTTAAAAGTGAATCAATGTCTATCTTCCTGCAAAGGGTAAATTGAGGAATATTTTTATAACTATCAGTAAGCCTTCCGGCGGTTATTTTTTGCACTTCGGTTAATTTATATACTTCTTTGATGGTAAAATTTGTCTTTTTTCCTTTTTTTGAAAGATACTCTTCTATG
>JAFGSC010000288.1 GCA_016934875.1 Candidatus Atribacteria bacterium | reverse complement strand
CGATTACATTATCCATCATGCTATTTCCTCCTCAATACTCTCAAGTATTTCAATAGGATTAATCAATTCTCCATCAACACGATTATAAGGAATAACAGGGCATTTCCCCTGGGCTGCCCTTTGAACTTCTCGAAGCATCTGTCCTAAATTCATCTCAGGTACGATAATAAAATCAACTTGCTTCGCTAATTCGTAAATCGAATCATCATCAAACGGCCATAGAGTCACTAATTTAAGCAACCCTACCTTTTCCCCTTTTTCCCTTGCCAGCCTTACTGTCCTTTTTGCAGCCCGTGAAACAGTACCATATGCAACAATTGCAATCTTTGCATCATCCAAAAAATATCTTTCTTTAATGATGATTTCTTTCTTATTCAATTCCACCTTGTTTGTTAATCTTCTCAAAAATCGGTCGATTTCTTGTGCATTAGAAGTTGGATATCCCTTTTCATTATGTATTAATCCCGTAATATGATATCGATAACCGCTACCAAAATCAGCCATGGGAGGGATTAAGTCTTGATCTGCTTTGAAAGGTAGAAAATCCTCTTTCTTTACATTAGGCCTTTTTCGATCAATGATCTCTATTTCCTCTCTTAAGGGTATATTCACTTTTTCCCGCATATGAGCAATAATTTCATCGAGCAACAATATCACCGGGGTACGGAATTTTTCACTAAGATTAACCGCTTTGACAGTCATCTCAAGAATCTCATTGACATCCGAAGGCGCCAGCGCAATCATGGGATGATCTCCATGTGTTCCCCACCTCGCCTGCATAACATCACCTTGGGATGGCTTAGTTGGCAAACCCGTACTAGGCCCACCTCTTTGGGCATCGACAATTACACAAGGGGTCTCAGTCACTATTGCAAACCCTATGTTTTCCTGTTTCAAGCATAATCCGGGACCAGAACTGGCAGTCATTGACTTTAATCCAGCTACCGATGCTCCTATTACTGCCGCCATACTGGCAATTTCATCTTCCATTTGCATAAATTTTCCCCCAATTCTGGGCAACCTTCTAGACATTTCTTCGGCAATTTCCGATGCGGGGGTAATAGGATAACCGGCAAAAAATCGAACTCCAGCTAAAAGCGCTCCTTCCACACATGCTTCATTTCCCTGTAATAATTTAACCATCCGATCCTGCCTTTTCATCATCAATCCTCCAAACTTTTTTGTTCTAAATTATTAGCTAATGCAATTTTCTTCTTTCTAACCCTAATTGCAAAATCAGGGCATCGCAACTCGCATAACATACAATGTATGCATGCATCAATATTTTTTGCTACAGGACGTCCTTTTTCATCCTCCACCAAGACTTTTTTGGGACAAAAAGAGATACAAATTCCACATGATTTACACCAATCTTCGTTAACTATAATTTCCGTCTCTTCATTCTGATAAATTCTAATATTTTCATTGAGGGACATTCAACTTACCTCTTTCTTTTGTAGTTCAAGAATTGTTTTCTTCAAGGTGTCAATAGAACCCTTATCCGGAATATAAATGAATTCAATGAGCGGCACTTCTTTTGACCTTAATTTCTGCACTTGTTTTTTCCTACCCGGTGAAGTAATTAGAATATCGCATTTATCAATGAATTGCTGTAATATTTTTTCTTCATGGGTAGTCATATAACTAATACTTTTATATTTTATTCCAGCATACTTGATTGATTTAAATACTCTTTCAGCAAACTTTTGTGTCAAACAGACTAATCCAATTCTCATATCCGGGAAAGCAACTCGAGCAATTTTAACCATTGTTTCTATTTGTGGATCCAAAGCAATAGCAACAATTTTTTTATCCTGATCCTTTAGAAAGGTCCTTACCTCTTCAAAGTGAAAAAAGGTCGTTACAATCAAGTCTACCGGTTTAATCTTGCGAATAAAATCTTCCGGTGTGTGGTACATTTCGTCAATTAAAATTGGGATAATGTGGACACCAGTACCTAATTCCAACTTTTTCGAAAAGTAGATTAATTGTTCTTGATTACATTCAATAAATGCAATTCTAACATTTTTAAATAAGGTGCTTTTTTCCTGAATTCGCTGATGGATAAGACTTGCAAGGTCATCCGTTGAAATATTCAGGTTTAAAGCTTTTTGAATGATTAAATCGATTGATTTAACGAGTAATGAATTTTCTTTTTTATTGAACAGCGGATTCACTTGAAATTGATCAGAAACAATAAAAGTTCCTTTACCAGGAGTAGAGGAGATAATTTTCTCTTGGGAAAGCTCTTTATAAGCCATACTCACTGTATTACGACTTACGTTGAGCTTTATGGATAATTCTCTTTCGGTAGGTAGCTGGTACCCTTGTTTTACTTGTCCTTCTAGCAAAGCTTTTTTTAAATATTCTCTGATTTGAAGATAAAGAGGTATGCGGCTGTTTTTGTCAATTTTAATATCCATGAAAAATCCTAGAAAATCAAAACAATAAGAATCTTATTACTCTTGAGCATAAACCCTTTAAATGCATTTCTAAACCAAGCTTGTTTTAGAACATTTAATTGGACTAATGGATTAATGGATTAACCATATTTAGAATATCACAACTCATGGTTTTGTCAAATAAAATTTATTTTTTTATAAGAATCTTAAAATGTTGATTTTGAAGGAAATGTGTTCACCAAAGAAATCGTTAATGCTATTCCCTCTATCGCTAACATCAATTCTTTGAAATACGATGATCATTCTTTAAATATGCATCAATAAAGTCCTGTATTTCTCCATCCATCATTGCTTGGACATTACTTGTCTCTATTTTTGTTCTATGATCCTTAACCATCTGATAAGGTTGAAATACATAGGACCTTATTTGGTTCCCCCAAGCAATTTCTTTTTTTACACCGGACAACTTTTCCATATCTTCCTCTTTTTTTCTCTGATAATATTCAAACAATTTTGCTTTTAATATCTTCATGGCAGTTAATCGATTGCTGTATTGAGATCGTTCATTCTGACACTGAGCTACAATATTTGTAGGAATATGAGTGATTCGGACTGCTGAATCAGTCGTATTGACATGTTGACCTCCTGCCCCTGTAGATCGATAGGTATCTATTCTTAAATCTGTTTCCTCGATAGCAATATCAGCCTCTTCCTCTAGTTCAGGTATCACTTCTACCGAGGCAAAAGAAGTATGCCTTCTACGATTTGCATCAAAAGGGGATATGCGTACTAAACGATGAATGCCCTTTTCAGACTTCAATAATCCATAAGCATTTTTCCCGTTAATGGTAACTGTCACGCTTTTAATGCCTGCCTCGTCTCCTGGTAAAAGATCAACAATTTCAGTTTTAAAGTGATTTCGCTCAGCCCACCTGAGATACATCCTTAAAAGCATTTCCGCCCAATCCTGTGATTCAGTTCCTCCGGCGCCTGGATGAATCGACAAGATGGCATTATTTTTATCATATTCTCCTGTAAAAAGTAAACT
>JAFGSC010000287.1 GCA_016934875.1 Candidatus Atribacteria bacterium | reverse complement strand
TAAAGTAATAATTTTAGCCACGAAGTCATTCTTTTTTTGTGGCACAACATCACCGAAACAGGTGGCACAATTACACCGAAATATCAAGTTTGGGGTTTGGGTTGAATTGTTCTGAGTTTTGGGTTTCTGGGTTGTCCGCGAATCGAAGATCGGCGGAGTCAATGACGCGAATGCTTGGCTGCGTCAAGCGGCAGAGCCGAGCGTAACGAATGCTTGGCTGAGCCTAGCACAAACGGATTCTTGGTGGAGCCAATCTGCATATCAAGGGGTTACAAATTGGAGATTGGTAATTGGATGTTGTAGGTTACTTGAATTTGTCTAACACATCCTTCGCCTGAAAGTAAACCGGTGCCTTTCCAACACCATTTAGATTGGAAAAGCCCAAATTATCTATTAATACACCATCTCGATAAATAAATATCGAATCTTTCATTGAATTGATTACAATTGAATCACCCAGCAAGAATTTTGGAGAAAAAAGGGTCATGAACCTGATTTTATTATCCTTAACTACAATATAATCGGATTCAATTTCATTAATTTCATTCGTCAAATCATCTAATTGAATAACTGCCACATGCTGCTGAAATTCTATTTTATCGACAATATGTCCACAAGCCATCTGATTCCATTCGATAATGGTTTTCCTATACTTCATTGTGAAATCAACATCACATTTCCTGGTAATGAATATTGTTGCTACTATTATGATTATGAAAAAGATTATCGTTTTTATACTCATGCTGTTTACAATAAGATATTTGAATGAAACAATGTCGTATTCTCATTTATTTTACCCCTAAATTGGCTGTGCCGAACTTCGTTTCCCTAAAGGGGACTTTCAGCAACTGTCTGATTGACTGATCAGTTGCAAACACCCCCTTCAGGGGGTTGGTGGTGTAAATACGACAATATTTCCTTTTCATTACTTTTCAACCATAAAGAGCTTGTAATTATGACAAAATAAATTCAAATTCGCTCATGCAAGGATGAATCTCAAATAATTAACAAAAGAATGAATTGTGGCAAGAAGACTGTACGAGGGTAAAACCCAACATTTCATAATAGATGATCGCCATCAAATATTTAGCCTTTATAGCTCAAAATGTGGTTTTTGCCAACATTTTCAGAAATGGGACTTCTATTGTATGGCATTCCCTCATGGGATACCCGACAAATATCTGACCGGTGAAGTCATCCACACATCTGTCGATAAAGATCAAATTGGAGATACTGTTTTCACGCCCAAATAGGATAGAACACCTTGAAAACACTATTAAAATCTACCTGATACAACCCAATATAAAAGCGGCCATTCCTGGCCGATATGCAAACCAACTCCCCGATATACTTTTCAACGTGCATTCTCCTGTTTAAAACAAAATGGTAATTGAGTGGAGAAAAAATGGACGTATTCAATCCACACCCTGTAGAATTTTATTCACAATATAAAAAAGGCAGCAGCAAAAGCCACTGCCCCCTAGGCCGGGATTGGCGCACGTCCGCTCCCAAAGAATATCGAAGATACAACAACCCTAATACCAGAAATCTTTTCCCACCATACAAACTGGTAAGATCGTAAAAAACAAGTCACCCAATCAAGTGCATAACACCCACCCCGGCGGTTGTTGTGGTTCTAAACCGACTCATAGCTGGAAAAATAGGCGACAAGCTCTACTAACCGCTCCAAGTCCTACTTATTTGCAAAAGTTTTTAATCAACACAATAATCTTTGGTATAAAAATCAATCCACCTACTATTGTTGAAATCACAGCAGAGATCAAAACTGCTCCAGCACAATAATCTTTAATTATTCCAATTTTTTCATGCCAATCCGATTCAACAAAATCAGCCAGTTTTTCAATTGCTGTATTCAACAATTCCGTTAATATCACAAGTCCTGAAACAATAGATATTGCAATCCATTCAGCCAAATCCAGTTTTAATATTATTCCGAATACGATTACACATATTAATGAAACAAGATGTATCCGTGCATTATGTTCATATTTAATCAAGTTTTTAATACCATTGAAAGCAAATCGAAAACTCATTAATCTTTTTTTAAGCGAAAAACTGTCTAATTCCTTCATTTTGTCATCAGAATCAATCCTATTATTGGCAAGTTAACCATAAATCCTACCTTATCAGCTACCAACTTAGTGTTTGTTGCTGAAAACATCATTCTTTCTACCCTAAAATTTTTAACAAATTGATCCTGAGTAATAAATCTTTCATGGAACAACCCTGTGCGCTTGTGCCCGAGTTCAAGAACAACTCATGAGGTATTGGCAGCGCGCCTTGCTCAGTATTTATAAAAATGAAAAACAATGGGTATTGTGGAACTTGGAGCAATGTTTAGTTCAACTTTTGCCCCAATGTAAAGCGTATGCAAACAACGCTTTATTGGGGGCTAAGTGCTGTGTGCCTTTTTTATTCTCCTTCAAGTCCCAATTAAGTCTGATATCAATTTTGACAGGGTTTTTACATCACTGTTTATTGTACCTTGCATATATTGATCGTAAACATATTGGTTGTCAGCTGGATTCAAATTTAATATTAAACCTTTTTCCAGCCCAGGAATAAACATCTTGAAATAAGTGTCGATGAATGCTGAAAAGACTTTCTACTCCTTTAATCTTGATCGGTTTTTCGTAAAGCTCTTGAATACGCTTTGCAACAGCTCCGCTTTCAAAAAAGAGTAAAACATCTGGATCCGATATGTCTGCTAAATTTCGTAAGAGTCCTGTTTCAGGATCAGTATACGTATAATCAAGGTCAAGGTATTTGTATGATTCAGACATAAGATTTGGCCTTAGCAAATTTGATCAATTCTGACAACGTGATTTTACCAACAACATAATCTCTGATGATCTCAACACCTTTGGGAGTTGGTTCAAAACCCTCGAACATATTACTTCCGATGGCATTTGCAGTACTTTCCAATGTTTTTAAATTGGAAAACTTTACCCCCATAATCGTCAAATTGTTACGGTCTATTTCTATCGGATTAAACATATCGATCTGGTTCAATTATTCATTACAAATTTAGTCATTTTCGGCCAGATTTCTACTTGCAAACAGAGTATTGTTCAAAGGAGTACAACCTTTGGCAGACGAGGTATGCAAAGCGCATGCAAGCAACGATTTATTGAGGACTAAGGGCTGTGTGCCGTTTTTATTTTAAGTTATCATTAGTAATGGTAAATCTATATATATTATTCCCTGCATTCATTAAACTACTTGTTTCATCTTGTTCGTAAGTCCAATTTTCTCTAAGTGTAAAATCCTTTTTAATCATAATTTTGTTGACTATATCAGAATATATTGCTAACGAATCACAATATGAAAACAAATTATCGAGCCCCTCATCATATAATCCATTATGCGTATCGAATTGTACTATTTTGAATTCTTGTCCAAATGTGAGTCGTTGACATTTTATTGAGTCATTATCAATCAGTTTATACGAAACAAAGATTGTCGAATCTGATTTATTTTGTATCCAATATTCATATCCTCCATATGGGTCACAAGAAATCAAACCAATAGAAATCAACAAGCATATTAAAATTTGTCCTTTTTTCATCAGATTTTTTTTTATAAAACAGTCAAATCAACTTACTCACAATCTGGTGTGGTGATTTTACAAAAATGGTGGTACACTTCGAATGCAGCCCGTTGGAACTCTCCATCGACCAAATGGAGGAGTACCTTTTTGCTATTCGCCAAAACGAAAAGCCCAGCCTCAGTTCGTTCAAACACCTGGAGCATTGGCTATGCGCCGTATGGGGCAGGTATGGGCACAAAAACTATTGGTATTGTGATACTTGGAGCAATGTTTAGTTCAACCTCTGCCCCAATGAAAAGCGTATGCAAGCAACGCTTTATTGAGGGCTAAGTGTTTTGTAAATTATGTTTATTTCTGATAATAATTGATTCTCTTCATCTGAATTCGTTTCTTCTGAATGCTTTTCATAAATCAATCTAAAAAATGATTTTTGAGTCATATTTAATGGCTCATGTGATTTTATTATTCTACAAAGCTCAAATCTTTTATGTTTGTTATCGATAATCTCAAACAAGGTATTCGATGTTTCCTCTGCACAATTAACTTCTTCAATTTTTTCTAAGAAACTTTTTATTTTTTCGGCAGAACTAATAATTCCAACATTTTCTATATGTCTAAAGAATACAACGGTTAAGGCATTTAATTCTGAAGCATAACAAGATGCGAGCAAATTCACAGGGCAATTTAGAATAATATTAGTTAATTGTTCGTCTTTAACAACTAAAGCTGAATGATGTTGAATCGCTAAAATAGAAAGATTCATGACAAAGTCGCTATGCTTAGTCTTATTGAATTGATTTATAATCATTGGTTTTATCCTATCAAAATACTTTTCATGCATTTCTAAACTAGCAAGTCTATTGAATACATGATTTATGTCTTCTGGAATTTTTTCCAATCTATTTAATATGTATTCAATCTCTTGTTCTTGGATTTTCAAGTAGATTCCCTTTAAGTCATTATCTATTTGCTTTTTGGTAGTATCAACATCCTTTTGAATTGCAATAACTTTTTCCAGAATTTCTTTACTTTGTGTGAGTATCGCAGAACTTCGATTCTGAATAACAGTTATGTACACACCTATAAACAGTCCAAATAATCCAAAAATTAAACCTGCTATTGATATAAGATTGGATGTGGAACTTATTTGATTTGATATGCTATCATTGGAGTTACTAATTATATTCAATTGAGTATCTAAAACCTTATCTTGCTTATCCAATAATAATCTTACTTCTTTTATGTCTCTATTCAATGAATTGAATTGCTGTTCTTGTTGCTCAATTTTAAATTTCATTGAATCGATACTTGTCATATGAGGTTTCGCAGATACAATCATTATTACCGCAAACAACAGGGCAGTCAAAAAAAACTTCAGTTTCCTAAGTAAGGGTATTTGTATTGGACTCATGTTGCTAATTTTTTTTATAACTGCTAACGGATGGCCGTATGCTGCGTAGCCTGTGTTGCGCCTGCGGCAGGCTATGCAGTATAAGACGTGTTGTGCATTCGTGCTTTCATTTAAATAATTCTTCTAAATTAATTATTTTTTATTCATCAATTAAATATTTATCTATTGTGTACTGGTGGTCTAGAATAAATTCGCAGCTCGGTGTATTTCCACATTTTCTGCATGATAAATGATATGCGCTGTTTATTGTATTACATTTGCTGCAGGTAAATCTTTCCTTCTGTTCGACAAACCATTGTTCCCAGCCTATTTCTACCAAACGTTTTTGAGATTTTTCGATTTCCATTCTATGTGGCAATTTTGATTGAAAATCAATTAATTCCACACAAGGAAAATCATTACATTCACCACAAAATTCAATATTTTTTTGGTGTGTGCATTTAATGAACGTGCACATTTTAGAACAATGAGCTGATTTTCTATCGGCACCGCACCCGTCGCAATAGGTTTTCGACACTGACTGTTTTAAAACAAGGGCGTATTGAAGTAATTTTTCTAGTTCGTTTTCCTGAGTAGCAAGATATATGCCACATGCACCGCAATATAAACCGCAAGCTGATACAATTCTTTTATCGAAAATGTAGTCGTTTATCGAATTGTGATTATCAATATTATTCATTTATTTAAAGGTTGAGAAACTTTCAACAGGTCTTCTTAAACTAACAGGTTCAGGATAGCTTTCCACATAATCGATTTGGGCAATAAACATAACTTTACCGCTTAAAGTTAAAACCGTTTTGGCTTCACTTCCAGGACCTGTCTCCTCAACAATCTGGTTCATGGGATGAAATTCAAGATTCATTTTCGACATTTTAGATGCATAGCCTGATAAAGTCTTCCTGTATTGATCCAGCCTTCAATGTTCTCCAATTCCTGAGTAATTACTATGCATCCGCCACAATTTTCAACTTGAAGTTTTGTTTTTTCTATGCCTTTCGTCACAAAAGACTCCTTTTTTGAATCTTCCGGTTTGAAAAAGTTTCTGACAATAAAACCACCGATTCCTTTCATACCTATCCCTGACGTTGTTAAGCCATCTTGTTTTTCTTTTTGCATCTTTGTTCGAAAAGCGAATCCAGCTTGCTAATTCATCCTGCGCATTTTTGCTCATGGCTTATTGGATATACATTTCCTATTCTTTTTTAGCAATGTATTTTGCTTGTCCGGAAGTCGCAGGGTAATAGTGAATATTGGAGTCCTCAATTGAAACCAGTTCTTTCCAATCCGATTATTTTATTGATGTTGTATCAAAAGGGGGTCGTAAAGTGGTCCTGAGTTTAATTTCGTTTAGAATAGGATCCTCCTTTTTTTCTTCGAATTTGGATAAAGCTATTGATGCTACAGGAGAAGAAGAACCGACCGGAAGCGTATTAATTTTTATGTCAGTTTTATATCCGTAGCAAGAAGCAGCACTATTTAAGTTCTCAATAAAGGCTCCAATTGAAATATAAAGTTCCCGTGAAGTTGGATCAACAACGGGCAGATTCCTAGTCACATCAGCAAAAACCAATATTGAATCTACCCCGTAAACTTCCAATTTCCAAGGTTGCGAATTATGCGAACTTCCGGCAAGGGAGGCATAATAGAGTATCTGATAAAGTTCGTTTTTATCACTATCGATAGTTTCCATATTACTTATATTATAGGGAGAACAAGAAACAAAGGATGCGAGTATGTATAACATAAGATAATAGTTTCTAATATCTTCCACGACAGTTTCTTAAAATGTTTTGAATATTATATTCCAAACTAAAAATGCCAGCCAACTTTAAGTGATACCTCGCCTTGAAATTTTTTGGTTTTGTATTCAGTGGCACCTACGGATACTTTCTCATCATTCATCACGTAATGCACCGCCCCCCATGGCTCAACATAGAAGTTTCTGTACACTTTAAAAATATATCCACTCCCTGCCGTGGCAACATAATCTTTAAAGGTATAATTCTGGTTGTCGCTTTTCGAGCTTATTGTGTTATTCCACCTTTCAACTCCCGAACCAAACCACCATCCTTTGAAGTTGTTTTTCAGAAAGTAATCAAAAATCAAGGCAGTGGCAGTTGTTTCCAAATTAGTGAAGTCATCATTTCCCATAAGCTTGTCAGGCATTGTAAATCCGGCAATTACTCCACGAACCCTGAACTTTTTGTATCCATACCACAATTGAGCCGAATAACCAAAATTACCGGTCGTAGCACTCATTATTGGAGGAAGTAAGTCAATAGCTACTCCAACAGTTTGTTTCGTTTTTAGACTATCGTTTTGGGATTTGAGATTTGATTTGTAAGAAGTTTTTCCAACAACATTCGATTGTGCTGAAATTGTTGCGGCCATTGCCATCATTACTACAAAAAGAAAGATTTGCTTTTTCATATCATAAAGTTTTTAAATTTATGATGCAAAAATAGGCTCCTTAAAAAAGGTATTTGCTCCGCAAATGTTACCAAATTTTACTTGTCAAAAATTTCTTTCCGAATTCTACTTAATGACTTTGGTGCAATGCCTAAATAATTTGCAATATGATAAAGTTGGACCTTTTGAAAGATGTCTGGATGCCTCATTAGTAGTCTTTCATAACGTTCCGTTGCTGATAGAACCTGTAAATCTATACTTAGTTGGACAATTTTTAAATACGACTGTTCCATTAATATCCTGCCCAGTCTTTCAATCTTTGGGATTTTGACATATAAATCTTCTAATACAGGTTGTTTAAGAACCAAAAGTTCGGAATTTTCAATAGCCTTGATGTTAATTAATGCTGGGGTATTGTTTAGTCGGCTCAAATTATTAGTTACCCAATCACCCTCAAATGCAAAATCGGTTGTTACTTCATTACCATCATCCATTGATTTGAAATAGATTAATACCCCATAATTGACAAATCCGATAGAATTGCATATCTGACCTTCTTCTAAAAAGAACTCATTTTTATTCAGAGTTTTCACTTCAAAAGAATCAGAGAATACAATCAATTCCTCATCGGTCAGAGAGACTATTGAGTCAATGTTGCGTTTTAATATTAATGTTTTATCCATAAATTACTTCATAGTTTGGTCTTTTAGCATGACGCACAACGGATGGCCGTATGCTGCGTAGCCTGTGTTGCGCCTGCGGCAGGCTAAGCAGTATACGGCATGTAGGCACCGTAATTTTTATCTTATTTGCAATAAATCAATGTCAAAAGTCGATTTATTCAAGCTCGTATCGAATACCGATATATCAGGCAACTTCTCAGTAATTATAGAGATTAATTCATTTTTCAAAGTGTGAGGCATTGACATTCCTAGTATAACCTCCTTAATCGCATTTTTTGGCAATTTATATGTTTTTCTAGCTGCATTAAATTTAGTGATTCGATATTCATCTTCATAAATCCACACATCTGATTTTGTAAATAGAAGCTTTGCCATAAATTCCATCGTTTCTTGGATCATACTAAATTTTGGCAATTCTCTTTGATAAATCGCTGCACCTAAAACTCCTCCAATTGTATTTGATAAGATTTCAGTGTCAAAACCGATACAAATACCTTTGTGCGATTCAGCATAATGAGACCACATTAAGAAATTGTTCTTTTGGGTTGTTAGACTTAAAACTCCAAAATTTCGTTCAATATCATCTCTTGTATTCTTAATATTATTTTCAAGGTGCTTATCGTCAAATAAAGTTCCCCTTTTATATTCATTAAATACGTGTTCGTGAATTTTAGAATCATCCCAATCTGGGTGTTCTTTTTTTGACATGCTATACAATTTAAGAAAGATGTTTTCTGGAGTCAGTTCGGCTTGGTCATATACAAAAGGAATTGCTCCTTCAAATGGGTCATTTAGCTGAGAAATTGAGGGAAGATAAAGTTCATATTCTCTCAATATTCTGTAAGTGAAGTCATTTAAAGGTTTGTACTTATATAAAATCGATGGGCAATGTTGCATTGGAATTTTGTTATTATGGTGCCTAACGGATGTCCGTATGCTGCGTAGCCAGTATTGCGTTTGCGGAAGGCTATGCAAATTTTTGAACGAATTAATTATGAGCAAAAAATCTTTTAAGGCTCAAACCCAAATAGCGAAGGATCTTTTTACCTTCCCGAAAAGCCCAGCCTCAGTTCGTTCAACCACCTGGAGCATTGGCTACGCACCGTATGGGGCATGTACGGGCCCGCAAAACAATTGGTATTGTGATACTTGAAGCAATGTTTAGTTCAACTTTTGCCCCATCGAAAAGCGTATGGAAGCCACGATTTATTGAGGGGCTAAGTGTTGGGCAACGTTTTTTTTTAATTTCAGTCAAAAGCGATTCTAATTTCATTAGGTTTTCTTCGCTGGCTCCTATAAATACTCCAACTACCTTTTGTTCTCTGTCAATTATTATATGAGTAGGAAATGCATTAATATTAAAATCATTTCCTTTTATTGGAACAATTTGGTAGATAAATTTGTGTTTCGACAAGAAATTATCCTTTAAATTTTGCTTATTATCATTCGAAGCTAAAGCAATGAAGACTATATTTTTGTCTTTCATTTTTTCAACTAGATTATTTAAATGGGGGATTTCTTTTATGCAAGGTCCACAATTTGTACTCCAAAAATTCAAAACAATTACTTTCCCTTTTATATTTTCAGATTTGATTAAATTGTCATTTAAATCCGTGAATTCAAATGGTTTTATTGTTTCACCTAAAGTGAAATTAATTCTATTAAAGAATTCCGCATCAAATGAAATGAATGCTGAATCAAGCTCTGGAATAAACATTTCTTTGAATTGAGAATAATTAAATTTTCCACCTAAAAATTGTGAAAAACACCACGATTCTCCTTTGTCATGCGAAATTCCAACAATTCCAGATTTTTTATTTCCAAATTGTAAACTAAAATAGGCTTGTTGTGATTTTTCAAGATTAACAAACTTTTCTAATACAAGACTATCAGCTATCCTTGAGTCTTTAGCCATTACTTTTTCCCAGATCCGCTGATAACCAATTTTATTTTCATATTGTGTATCAGTTAAGAAATCGACAAAGGTTTTTGAGTCTTTATTATTCCATGCTTGGAGCATCTTACTGGCATTTTCCATTGAAATTTTCAGATATTGGTCTTGAGCGTTCACGAGATTGATTGTCAAGATTAAAAGAAAAATTGTTGTAATCTTCATAACTTATAATATTGAGCGAGTCAAAATGAGCCCTAACGGATGGCCATATGTTGCGCATCCTGTGTCACGCCAGCGTCAAGCGTTTCAGTAAACGGCGTTTTGGGTGCCGTTTTTAATTATTTTTCAATTCGTTGGTCATCCGGAATGTTTACTACTCCACACCCCTCAACTAACCATTCTCCATTTACATTTTTGATTTTCATTTTCAGCCGAAACTGGTTCCAATCAATACCTTGTAGAATTAAGTAAATGGTTTGAATTTACCCATTCAACTATTCCAATTGCATTTTTCATTTGGTTGCGAGTCTCAACATATTCATTAATAAACCTCAATGCCATTTTACTTTGTGAATTATTCTTCAATGTAGTTGATTCTTTCTTGCTTTCGGAGCTATTTTGATTGGATTGCCCACATGAAATTAATCCAAATATCAAGGCTATAATGGTTAGTATTTTCATGGTTTATGAATTTTATGCTGGTACCAAACAGGGGTAGGTCGAATTGTGTCTGCCCCCACCCCTTAATCAAATTAAAAAAACTGCTTATCCCTTTCAGTCAAGTGCTTTTTGTAATATCTTTAAAAGTAACAGGAGCTGTATCAACGGCTTGTTGCATCAAGCGATAGAATAATTTCCCTCTGTATGTTGATAGCTTCCTGTTGAATCGAAATGCAAATTCATCAAGATAAAAAGACAAATGCTTTGGGGAGACCTTACCTTGATGAGTACCATTAATCCAACGTTTTACGAGAGAATCAACCATATGTACATGAGGCAACAGGTCATGTGCTTCTTGTCCACTCCCAGAAATTACCTTTACCTCATGTTTATACGATTTAGACTTTGACAATGCTGTATATCCTGTCCATCCGTCCGTAATAACCGTACTGCCTTTTTCAATATTTGTTTCAATGAATTCCATTAGATTCACGCCCGAAGCGTCCGGGATACACTGGAAGCGAACCCTGCCGATTTGTTTGCCATTGCATTCTGTGGCCACGACAACCAAAGTTTTTGTTTCAGCCCCTCTTCCTTGTTTTCCACTACCAGTCTCTCGACCCCCAATAAATGTTTCATCAACTTCGACAATACCCAATAGCTTGTCCCTGCCTGGCCTTACCATTGCTCTTCTAATCTTTTGCAGCCACGTCCATGCAGTCTCATATGAACCAAAGCCCATAAAATCGGCAAGATTGCTGGCACTTGCCCCTGTTTTCTGAGCAACAACCCACCACATGATGTGAAACCAAAGCAGCAGTGGTTTTCTCGTGCCATGAAAGATTGTACCACTAGTGACTGAGGTTTGCGTTCCACACGAACTACAATGTATTATTTTCTGCTCTGTCAACCAATATTTGCTATTGCTACATTTTGGGCACACAAACCCATTTGGCCATCGCATCTCGAAAACGTAGTTCCAACAATCATCCTCGCATCTGAATTGCGTGATAAACTCCTGAAAATCTTTTGGATATTTCTCAAACTCGTTCATGAGTCAAAGATAAATATTTACTTGACTAAAGGGGATAAGCAATTTAAAAAATATCAAGAAACTACAATTTGCTCTCTAAGTCTTTAATTTTGTTCTTTAACTGCGTCACATGCCACGATTGAAAAATTGTCATACCTATGAGACTGAATAAAAAAAATTGATTCCCATAAGAAATATGTAAAATTTTCATTACAGCACCTACAATGACTAAAGTGGAGCCAAGTCCATAAACTATATTTTCTCTTTTCATCTTATATGATTTATTCCTTTTACTTAAATTAAAACCACCTAAAGTGGCTGTATCTATAATTAAATTCTGTTTGGGATTGTCTTTTATAAAGGCATCAAACGGATGGCCGTATGCTGCGTGGCCTGTATTGCGCTTGCGGAAGGCTATGCAAATTTTTGAACGAATTAATTATGAGCAAAAAATATTTTAAGGATCAAACTCAAATAGCGGAGGATCTTTTTGCCTTCCCGAAAAGCACAGCTTCAGTTCGTTCAAACACCTGGAGTATTTGCTACGCGCCTTATTGGGCATATTTACGGGCACGAAAAACTTTTGGTATTGTGACTCTTGGAGCAATGTTAAATTCAATCTTTGCCCAAATGTAAACCGTATGCAAGCAACAATTTATTGAGGGCTAAGTATTAAATAAAGTTATTCTTTAATCAAGGTGTAAAAGATGTCAATATATCTATACGTTTTAGTCATAGTAGAAAAAACAAAGAATATCCATAGATATTTCAATACATTAAATAACAACAACCAAGCTTTCTGAGTAATTGATAAATCAAATGTAACCAACAAGATAAAAGACAAAATAAGGGTAGATGCAGCTGAATAGACTGCAATTTTATTGAATTGAACAAGCTCCCCAAATCTACCATATTCCTTTATGAGTAAAATGGATTTGCTTTCAGATTGCAGTAACAATGCTAAAACAGTCAATAAAAAACCAAATAGAACTCCTGAAATGGTAATACATGTGTTCACTATTTCTTTTGTAAAAACAACAGCCTTAACCTTATCATTACAATAACTATAAAATACAAAAGTTAAGATAAATGCTATCAATGATGGATACCATTTTTCCCAGAAGCTTAGTATTTTCTTTGATTGTATCGACATTTTTAGTTCTTAAATATTTCATTAAGTTCTGACTTTTTTAGGTCATAAACATCAATTACTCCTCTTTTTCTATCAAGGTGTTGTATATTATCAAGAATGGGTGGCTCTTCTAATTGAAATGAACCAGTTAATCGGTTTAAGAATAAGTCAATTTCTTCACTTACAGTAATTTCTGGATTACGCTCTGATTGTTTTACACCTTCTACTTTAATTCTGCTACTAAACTTATTCAAAGGAAACATTTCTTTAACGCGTACAATTCCGTCTACCAAACTCTCAATACTATTTTTGTTCAGCCCACCTTCTACTAATTCAGAGGTTAATGTAATTTCCATGGAATTTGTTGCGTTCATTTCTTTAGCAACTTTCGCAAAACCTTTTAATGGTCCATGAACACCTCCTTCATCTTGTATAATTTGAGTTGGACAAGCTACTTTAAAATTAACTTTCTTCAAAGCAGAAAAACTCCTTATTTTTCGGTATGTATCAACAGAAAGAACTTCATTTAGTTCCAACGTAAAATTAGGAAAACCGTTTTTGCCACTAAAATTGGATTCAAAGAATTCAATAATATGTTTCGTGAATACCCCAAACTGATTATATTCAATTAATAAGCATTTATATTTTTCAGAATAAAGTATCGCATTTGGATAAGCAAGACCTTGTCCATCTTCTAATTCAACAGGAGAATAATCGTCCGTATCTACTTTATGTTTTGGTGGTATTCCATTCCTTTTTGTACCGACAAATGTTCCTGTCACAGTCTTGTTATTATAATCTTCAGTAAACTTTAGTTCTATATCTTTCCCGTCTATTTTGATAGAATTATGAAACGATTTTTTTAATAATAAGTCTTTAAAATCAACGTTATGGGATATTTCTACTTTAAAAAAGTAAACTTTTCTATCTCTCTTTTTAGTAGCCATTTTAATTTATAGTTTAGTATTATTCATTTCTCTTTGTTTTAACGGATGGCCGTATGCTGCGTAGCCTGTGTTGCGCCTGCGGCAGGCTATGCAGTATACGGCGTGTTGAGCTAAACCCGCAATTGCGGGAGCCTATCTGCTACCAAATTAGCGCGAGTTACAAGCCCCTTTTCGAATTAATTTTTGGCCTTCAAATTTTGCCATTAAATCGTCCCAATCAAAAGGTGTTTTCAAGAAAAACTCAGCCTTACCGCCAATTGATTAAAAAAGCAGTGTTTCGGGCTTCAATTGGTGATGAATGACGTAACTCTTGACTTGTATCCACACAAGCATCTGAAATATCAATGCCATTTATCAAGTTGCCAAGTTTGTTACCAATTCTTCTCCTCCAAAAAACGAAATTCAACAGTAAAATAAGCCATTAGATATTTATACTACTTTTCAATTTAACAAACTTTGACAGTTTAATCCCTTTGCTCAATTCTATACAATAAGATCTTTTCATTTCTGCCATTAAAATTATTTGAGATACACGATAATTGTTTCGTTGTATTATTTCACCAAACTCGATACCAAATAAATGAATGTTTGCTACCTGTTCATTCTTTGGTGCATATTCATACATTTCTTTTAACTTTTGGCTTAATTCTTCAATAGACATTTCAATTAATTTTTTTGTTTATAATATTCAAGTGATTCTACAGACAAATTTGCATTATTGTTTTCGCTGATAGTAATTTCTAAGTTAATATCGTTGAATATACTTTTATATGCTTCAATTATTACATCTTTATCGATGGAATCAATCAAGGCTTTTTCAACTTTATTCCTAAATCCACTACTTTTAATAATTTCAGTATTCCAATGATTTACAGATAAACTATTACTGAATTCAGTCAATACATTAAAAGTTTGGGATTGCCTTAAATAATGTGAATATAAAACTATATAGATTGACGGAACATGATCAATAGAAATTTTTGCTAAAGAAAAATCTGCATACTTTACCTCAGAAAATAAACCATCCATTCTCCTATAGTGTAAGTTAAAAGAATCACCATTTTCCAACAGTAGAATAGCTTTGTTGTCTTTCATGCAAAGGTGTTTAATTTGATCTATAACAACATAATCTGCATTGACATTTATAAAAAATTTGATACTATTAACCGCTATATCAATGTCCTCATGTTCTAGAAATGGCAATACTAGAACATAATTGTAATCATAACTATAAATTCTTCTCTGTGAATTTAACCTAGACTTTAATGTTTTTTTTATTTCTTGATTTGAAAATGTTTTTTTTTTCATTGATTATATTTAAGTGGGGCTGTTGTTTTGCTTACTTGTAATTAGTTGTTATAAAACGAATATTTCTTTTTCCCATTATTATATGGTGTTGTTTTAATATTTCCAATATTAATTTAGCTCCTCCCCACAGCTTCGCCCCCTCACTCACAAACCACCTTGCGCAAGTTTACCAAACCAATTATATTTTTCCCAACGCCACGCATCGCAACAATTATTATTTTCCTTACCAATCCACTCATCACAACATCAAACACCTGTAAGCAAACATGATAAAAGGCAAAAACACATCATCTCACTCCAATCATAAAATAAACCATAATATATTTAACCACCAACTCTTTTGATTAACTTTTTAACATTCATTTTACTGTTTTAAAACATAATGGTAATTCTATAGCGAAAGAAAAATCGCAATCAATAAGTGCCTTGAAAATTGGTTCATTGTGTAAAGGCAGCAGCAAAAGCCACTGCCTTTGGTGTCGGGGAATCAGCACTGGATCTATTATAAGTTATTCTATTTACCTACTCTTAACGATTTTCGGTTTACTCGTCTTGCTTTCTTCCGCAAGAATTATTTGTATCAAATTATTTTTTGAAATTAAATGGTCGCCAGGAAAAACCAACCCAACTCACAACCCAGAACTCAGAACCCAAAACTTCGCAACTTTTCAACCCATCAATTCGTTCAATTGACTCCGTCGATCTTCGATTCGCGGTTCCCCCACTTACTCCATCACGGTGCCATCGGCAAACAATATCTTCGCCGGTTTCCACACCAACTTCACCTGCTTCAAGCTCTTCGACTTGAGCAGCTGATCCTCATCTCTAAATTGATTGTAATCCGTCGTGGCACTGTAGTCGGTGATGGTGTTGGCTTGGATGCCATTATCATAGGTCAAGCTAATGGTCTTGATTTCTTGATCAAACAAGTCGGTAAACACAAGCTGACCGGTGAAGGCCGTGATATCCTTGTTTGTTTTGTTTTCAAACGCAAACTTGTAGGTGATGTATTTTTGGTAATCGTATTCGACATACCCCTTATCAAAAACAGTAACAATCAAGGCTGTTTTTAGACGCGCTACTTTGGCCTCTGCCTCTTGTCTGGCCTTTTCGGCCAGCTCCTTTTCCAGGCGTTCCTCCTCGTCCTGTTTCTGTTTCAAGGCTTTTGCCTGTGCCAAAATATCCTTGTAAGATTTGCCATCAATGGGCTCATTCAATAATTTGGCCCGCACGAAATACATGGCCAGGAGGCTTATTTCAGTGCTGTCGAGGATCTCAGCCTCCCGGATGGCCTTCAAGTCGGCAACAAGGGTCGCGTCGCTGTAACGGTTGTTCATGGGCGATGAACAAGAGACTAAAATGGCCATGCCCAATAAGAAAAATAGATTCTTCATCATACTCAAGTTTAAGTTTATGACAAAGAAACCAATACAAAATGTCAACTACCGTCAAAAATTTTGCGACTTCACTTTTTCATTCAAATAATCTTTCAAGGCCTGAGGATAAACCACCTCCACCTCATCGGGCAGCCCAAGGATAAAACGGCCCACCCCGAGAAAATTGCCCACATCGGTGGTGAGCAGGTAGCTGTTTTTCCCCAGCGGCTTGATATATTTCTCACTCAAAGGAAACTCCTCCTGGAGTAAGTTGCACGCCAGCATCGAAAGCTTCAGTTGGATGGGTACCGGCTCAAAGCTCTGCATCCTAAAAATATCGGTGATCCCCTTCTGGTGATCGGGTTTAAACTGCCACCCTTCATCCAACACCACCACTTCCCTGATGCGCGACGTCTTGAAAATCTTGTTGCACCGGTCTTCGGTGTCGTAGCACCATACGCCCAGGTAATTCACCGTGAAGTCGATGGGTTCCACGACTCGGTCGCGGATGTCTTTGCCGTGCCCCGATTTGTAAGCCTTCAAAACCACCTGCCGCTGCTGCTTGATCGCCTGGATCAGATTGAAGATATTCTCAGTCTCCTCCTTCCTGGAGATGGCGTAGATCACCCGGTCGAAATCGTAGAGGCTGTAGAGCTTCTTCACCAGCTTCTCCTTTTGTTCCGAACCATCCTCAATAGCATGGATCGCCTTGCTCAAAATAAAGGCCTCCTCCTCGGTAAAATGGAGCAACTGACTGATATCTTGAGAGGTGGATTCCTCCTTGTTAATCTTGAAAAAGCCATTGTTGTTCTCGATCACAAACCCCACCTGTTTAAAGGTATCCATGTACCGATAAACAGTACGCTCCGAAATACCGAAGCGCTCCGCGATCTCCTGGATGGTGCGCCCATACCGGCAATCGAGCACCAACAATATCTCCAACATCTTCTGGAACTTCGCCTGGTCTGCCATTCAAAAAGTTTTATTGACTATCCCTATAAAACTTAAAGATGTGAAAAATATTATACAATAATCCAAATTCTGCCATATAACATACACACCCTCGCAAGTGCATCCCCTCCATTCGTATTATGGGGCATTAATACAAATAATTTGTCCGGAGGACAACATGTGATTAACCGCAGGCGTAAGCCTGTGGTAATGCGATGCTACCAGTCACCTGCCCGTAGGGCGGCACTATATCAAACAACATGGAATCAACCATCCAGTTAAGAAGTGTAGTCAATAAACGTTTCCATTTCGCTTGGCTCCGCCAAGTAACCGCTTGCGCTTTCCAAAGGAAAATTTGCGGTTCAATTCGCGTCCTCCGCGGATCAAATTCAACTTTTCAACTCTTCAACTCTTCAACTCTTCAACCCATACACTCCTCAACTCAGAACACCTTAACCCCAAACCCAACAACAAAAAGTAAATCAGTGCATTCAGTGGTCAGATAATGGCTAAAAAATGTCTATAATCCCTCTAATTTTTGATCGGTTTTAGACATTAGACATTTTATAATTATAAAAACAAAATCTAAATTCACAAACATCAATAAATCAACAACATACTTGATTTTATTTCCGATTTTATTTTCTGTTTATTTTTTTTTGAACACGTCGTAGGTAATATTCCGTTTGGCGCCATAGGTCTATCTCTACTGAATTTTAACCAAAACTTTCCAATATCCTTTATTGGTTCCCATACGTTCAATTATTTTGCTATTAGTCAATGCTTTCAAGTGTTTTTGAACAGCTGATTCAGCAATTTCAAGCTTTTGGGCAATTTCTCTTCTTGATATCTTATCGTTTAACAATATCAAATCATACACTTCCTTTTGTCGTTCAGTCAAATGAATTTGACCACCCATTTGACCACCTATCTGACCACCTATCTGACCACTGGTTCTATCACCTCCCATCACACCAAGCAGGTCACTGGTTGAAGCATCAACCTCTGATTTAATCAATGTGACACGAAGTCCGCCATCTATTTCAGTTATTTCCGGTTCTGGCAATGAGGCCTCTTGACAGGCTTCCATGATTTTTAATATACCACGCCCCCAGGAATCAATATAGCCTGCCTTGAAACAGGCATCGGCAATCTTGGGGTTTCGGGGTCTCGAACTATGTTCCCGTTTCAAGCTTTCCACATCGATACCCATTGGCAGGAGTCCTTCATTCCAAATGGATAACTTATGATCGTACACCCGGATTTGAACCGGTGCTCCCATATAACTGCGGTGAACCAAAGCATTCAGCAACATTTCACGTAATGCACTAACAGGGTATTCACCCTTCTCAACCCTTTGCAAACCCTCGAATTCCACCGGTCTCACCAAAAATTTATGATTCAACTGTAAAACCACTTCATTGAGTAGGTAAACCAAGTTACCCTCAACCACCTCCTGGAACCGCAAATCAACGGAGTCTTTGCCAAAACGACCAATCTTCACCTGGATATTAGGATAGAACCGGTTGGGGTCTTTTCCGAAAAGGATGATGGCTGCCCGCTTCAACTTTTCACCGTCGGTCAACCTCAGTTTGTCAAGTATCTGAAATGTAGTCAAACCATTTGTATCAGGCATGCGTCCCTTCTCACGTCCAGCCTCAATAAATGCCGTCAAACTATTTTTATCAATGTCATTCGGGGTGGCAGCCTCTTCCACTACATCATCCCATGTTTTCCCGGCTTTTTTGAGCAGGAATTCATTCAGTTCCACCCCCGTTAATTCTGTTTTAACACTGCCTGAACGGTAGTAATAGCGTCCGCGCAAAGAAACCGGAACCGAATAGGGATTCACTCGTATCGCAATATACTTCTTTTCACCATCTTCCATCAAATTCACATCGCACACAATCCCCATGTCGTTGCGAATCTTCTGCGGAATGGTTACCAACAGCTTTTCATAATCGGCTAAATGCACCACCTTACCGGAATCGTCTTTCCCAATATAAATCACCCCGCCCATGGCATTAGCAAAACCGCACACCCATTTCAGGTAATCATCGTGCCAACTTTGTTTGTATTCGATGTTTTGATGTTCGGGCATATAGAAGTTTTTTATTAAAACAATAATGCTATGATTGTTATGTTGAAAGGTATGTCAAACAAAACCTTGTCGATTTCTTTTCATTTCAAGCCAAAATAGTTGCTTTTTATCAAAGCATCAATTAAAGTGATCCATCTTTTACTTTGTTTTCATCGCTCTTTCAAAACGTTATCTTTTTTCGCTCATCTCTGCCGTAAGGCTCCACTAAATCATCCCTTGCACTTTCCGAAGGAAAGTAACTACTTGAGATTGGCTTCGTCAAAAATTCGTGTAATTCGTGGTCCCCGTCTCCCCAACCCTGAACCCAGCACTCTTCAACTCTCCAAACCCCTCATTCCTTAATTCGTTTCATTCGTAAAATTCGTGGTTCCTGAATCACAGACCAGAACACCTTAACCCATAACCAAACTACAAAATGTAATAAACGGAGTATTCTATGGACGAAATCAGTGAGTTGTAAAGAAATACTTTACAACTGAATCTTCATCCAATTCTCTCTCCTTCAATATACTTGATATATATTGACCAATGTTTTGCTTAGAGGTGGCAAAAAGTTCAGCCAACTGACTTTGATTCATCCAAACCATACCATCCTGGGCATAAAGGCTAACCGAAGCTTTGCCGTCGACAGTGTTGTATATGATAATGTTAGACATATTATAAATTTATTAGATTTATTGATTCGTAAAATGAATTTAACCACAAATCAGTTGAACCTATGCCAAAATGACCAATTCCCACCTGGATTTATAACCTTAATCATTGACCACATCCACCCATTTAGCCAAACCTGCAAGCTCACAAACCTGACTTTCAAACCTTAAAAGGCACTGTGGCCATTCATCGTTTGGTTGAAGGTAATGCTCTATTTTCCGTTTATCACCATTCATCAGTTCAATGGTTGTTATGCAGAAAGGCATATCAGTCAAATACGTGTCAACTTCTTTTCTTTTCAAGTCAAAATAGTGGCTTTCTATCAAAGCATCATTTAGCTTTTTAATGGTTTCAGAATCCAATTGCCAAATATAACGACCTTTCTTCTCAACACAGTCGATGCCCGTATAAGTAACCCTTCCGTTATAATGGATACTCAATTTATAAACCGGGCAATTGCCATCACACCCAGTACGTTGTAACTTTATGGTTTTAAAGTGATCCATCTTAATGCTTTATTATCATCTCATTTTCAAAACGTCATCTCGTATCGCTCATCTCTGCCGCATGGCTCCACTAAATCATCGCTTGCGCTTTCCGAAGGAAAGAATCCGTGGTTCCCATCTCCCCAACCCAAAACCCAGAACTCTTCAACTTTTCAACCCTTCAACTCTTCAACCCAGAACACTTCACCTCAAACCCATCCATCAAAGATTCCTCATGATATTCAAAAAATCCTCCAGCTTATAGGCATTCTCAACCGTCCGCCGCTCATACACCATGAAATACCGGAACCCATTTCCAGCC